>NZ_JASCPT010000038.1:0-42292 GCF_029959775.1 Pseudomonas sp. PS01270
ATTCAGCAGTATCCCTGTGGGAGCGAGCCTGCTCGCGAAGGCGGTGTGTCAGGCACCCATAATGTTGAATGACAGAGCGCTTTCGCGAGCAGGCTCGCTCCCACAGGGTTACCTTGGTGGTGCTCAGGAAACAAAAAACGGCCCGAAGGCCGTTTTTCTGTGTAGCGATAACACTCAACCGCCGAGGTACGCCTCGCGTACTTTCGGGTCGGTCAGCAGCGCTTCACCGGTGCCTTGCATGACCACGCGGCCGTTCTCCAGAACGTAGGCGCGGTCGGCGATTTTCAGCGCCTGGTTGGCGTTCTGCTCGACCAGGAACACCGTCACACCGTCCTTGCGTAGCTGTTCGATGATGTCGAAGATCTGCTGGATGATGATCGGCGCCAGACCCAGCGATGGCTCGTCGAGCAGCAGCAGCTTGGGCTTGCTCATCAGCGCGCGGCCGATGGCGAGCATTTGCTGTTCGCCGCCGGACATGGTGCCGCCGCGCTGGTTGAAGCGTTCTTTCAGGCGTGGGAAAAGTCCGAGAACCTTGTCCATCTGTTCCTGATAGTCGCCCTTGTCGGTGAAAAATCCGCCCATCGACAGGTTTTCTTCCACGGTCAGACGGGCAAACACCCGACGCCCTTCCGGTACCACAGCGATGCTCTTGCGCATGATCTGCGACGAGTCCTGGCCGACCAGTTCCTCACCCATGTAGCGGATGCTGCCGCTGTGCGCCTGCGGCGAACCGCAGAGTGTCATCAGCAGCGTGGATTTGCCGGCACCGTTGGCGCCGATCAGCGTCACGATCTCGCCCTGACGGACTTCGACGTTGACGCTGTGCAGGGCCTGGATCTTGCCGTAGAAGGTGGAAACGTTTTCGAACTGCAGCATTTACGCTTCCCCCAGGTAGGCTTTGATCACTTCAGGATTGTCGCGGATCTGTTCCGGCGTGCCGTCGGCCAGGGGCGTGCCCTGGTTGATCACGACGATGTGGTCGGAAATGCTCATGACCAGTTTCATGTCGTGTTCGATCAGCAGCACGGTGACGTTGTGCTCTTCGCGCAACACACCGATCAGCGCCTTGAGGTCTTCGGTTTCCTTCGGGTTCAGGCCGGCGGCCGGTTCGTCGAGCATGAGAATCCGCGGACGGGTCATCATGCAGCGGGCGATTTCCAGACGCCGTTGCTGGCCGTAGGCGAGGGTGCCGGCGGTGCGGTTGGCGAACTCTTTGAGGTTGACCTTTTCCAGCCAGTACTCGGCAAATTCCATGGCCTCGCGCTCGCTTTTGCGGAACGCCGGGGTCTTGAACAGGCCGGACAGGAAGTTGGTGTTCAAGTGACGGTGCTGGGCAATCAACAGGTTCTCGACTGCGGTCATATCCTTGAACAAACGCACGTTCTGGAAGGTCCGCACCACGCCTTTGAGGGCGATCTTGTGGCCCGGCAGGCCCTGGATCGGCTCGCCGTCGAGCAGGATGCTGCCGCCGGTAGGCTGATAGAAGCCGGTCAGGCAGTTGAACACGGTGGTCTTGCCGGCGCCGTTCGGGCCGATCAGTGCAACCACCTGCTTTTCCTTGACGGTCAGCGCCACGCCGTTGACCGCGAGCAAGCCGCCGAAGCGCATGCTCAGATTTTCGACTTTAAGGATCTCGCGGCTCATTTGCGCAACTCCATGTGTGGGCGTTGCATCGGCAGCAGACCTTGTGGACGCCAGATCATCATCAGCACCATCAGCGCACCGAACATCAACATGCGGTACTCGCTGAACTCACGCATCATTTCCGGCAACAGGATCATCACGATCGCCGCCAGAATCACGCCCAGTTGCGAGCCCATGCCACCCAATACGACGATGGCGAGGATGATCGCCGACTCGATGAAGGTGAACGACTCGGGCGTCACCAGACCCTGACGCGCGGCGAAGAAGCTGCCGGCGAAACCGGCGAACGCAGCACCCAGGGTGAACGCGGAGAGCTTGATCACGGTCGGGTTCAGGCCCAACGCGCGGCAGGCGATTTCGTCTTCACGCAGCGCTTCCCACGCGCGACCGATCGGCATGCGCAGCAGACGGTTGATCACGAACAGCGCGGCCAGTGCGAGCAACAGCGCAACCAGGTAAAGGAAGATCACCTTGTTGATCGAGTTGTATTGCAGGCCGAAATACTCGTGGAACGTCTGCAGGCCTTCGGCGGCTTTGCGCTCGAAGGTCAGACCGAAGAACGTCGGTTTTTCGATGTTGCTGATGCCGTTCGGACCACCGGTGATGTCGGTCAGGTTACGCAGGAACAGACGGATGATTTCGCCGAAACCCAAGGTCACGATCGCCAGATAGTCGCCACGCAGACGCAACACCGGGAAGCCCAGCAGGAAGCCGAACGTCGCCGCCATCAGGCCGGCAATCGGCAGGCAGATCCAGAAGCTCAAGCCGTAGTAGTGCGACAGCAGCGCGTAGCTGTAGGCGCCGACGGCGTAGAAACCGACGTAACCCAGGTCAAGCAGACCGGCCAGACCGACAACGATGTTCAGGCCCAGGCCGAGCATCACGTAGATCAGGATCAGCGTTGCGATATCCACCGCGCCACGGGAGCCGAAGAACGGCCAGACCAGGGCGACCAGAATCAGCGCAATGATGAAATAGCGCTGGGTGGTTGGCAGGGTCAGGAAGTTGCTGGCCTTGGCCGGGATCAACGGCATGCCCGGCGAGGAGCGCCAGGCCTTGCTGATCTGCTGGTTGAACAGCACGCGCAGGAACATCAGCACCGAGCAGATCGCGATGGTCGCGAGTACCGCAGGGCTGGTGTTGTGCACTTCCAGATTGATGCCGACGATGGTCAGTTTCAGACCCAGTACCGGGTAGGCCACCGCCCACACCAGCAAGGCACTGAACAGTGCCTGTTTAAGATTCCTAGTCATACTTTCTCAACCTCCGGACGGCCCAGAATGCCGGTCGGACGGAACAACAGCACCAGAACCAGCAGGCCGAACGCAACGACGTCCTTGTACTGGTCGCCGAAGATATCGGCACCGAACGCTTCCGCTACACCGAGCACCAGGCCGCCGAGCATTGCCCCGGGGATGCTGCCGATGCCGCCCAGTACCGCAGCGGTGAAGGCCTTGAGGCCGACGAGGAAACCGGCGTTGGGGTTGATCACGCCGTATTGCATGCTCAGCAGCACTGCGGCAACGGCGGCCAGCGCAGCACCGATGACGAAGGTCAGGGCGATGATGTTGTTGGTATTGATGCCGAGCAGGTTGGCCATCTTGATGTCCTCGGCACAGGCGCGGCAGGCGCGGCCCAGACGGGAACGGGAGATGAACAGGGTCAGGCCGAGCATGGCGATCAGGGTCACCACGAACACCACGATCTGCATGTAGGAAATCAGCACTTCTTGTGCGCCACCCGGACCGAAGGCGAAGTTGCCCGGGATCAGGTTGGGGATAGCTTTGTCCTTGGAGTCTTGCGCCAGCAGAACGGTGTTCTGCAGGAAGATCGACATACCGATGGCAGAAATCAGCGGGATCAGACGGTTGCTGCCGCGCAGGGGGCGGTAGGCGATCCGTTCGATGCTGTAACCGTAGGAACTGGTGACGACGATGCTGGCGATGAACGCCGCGGTCATCAACAGCGGGACACTGTCGAGTCCCATCATGGTCAGCCCGGCGATGGCGATGAAGGCCACGTAGGAACCGATCATGTACACCTCGCCGTGGGCGAAGTTGATCATTCCAATGATGCCGTAGACCATCGTGTAGCCGATGGCGATCAGGGCATACATGCTGCCAACGTTGAGGCCGTTAACCAGCTGTTGGAAGAAGTGATAGAGGTCAGGCATTACAGCGCTCCTAAAAACCTGTACGCATTTCACTGGTGGAGTCATTTTCCCGCCCGGCCCCGTGGATCTCTATCCACTTCGAATCCGGGTTTTGCCAGCGAACCGCTGATGACGGTTTTGAGATTTTCAGGTGGGTCGACTGGCGGATCACGCCAGCGCGGCCCATACATTCGCAAAACAAAGCCCACGGCACGCCGTGGGCTTTATTGGCAGTCAGTCGGGCAAGGCCTTACTGAGGCGAAACTTCGGTTTTAGGTTTGCCGTTGTGCCACTCGTACACGACAAATTTGAAGTCCTTCAGGTCGCCCTTGTCGTCGAAGCTCAGGTCGCCGGTCGGGGTCTTGAACGAACCGGCGTGGATGGCTTCAGCCACTTTGGTAGCGTCTTCGGACTTGGCCGCCTTGATGCCTTCGGCAATCACGGTCACCGCCGAGTAGGACGGGAACACGAACGGACCGCTCGGATCTTCCTTCTTGGCTTTGAACGCGTCAGCCAGGGCAACGTTGGCCGGATCCTGGTCGAAGGATTTCGGCAGGGTCACCAGCAGGCCTTCGGACGCGTCCTTGGCGATCTGGGTGATCGAGTCGTTACCCACGCCTTCCGGACCCATGAAGCGGGCTTTCAGGCCTTTTTCCTGAGCCTGACGCAGAATCAGGCCCAGCTCCGGGTGGTAGCCGCCGTAGTAGACGAAGTCGACGCCGGCTTGCTTGAGCTTGGCGATGATGGCGGAGAAGTCCTTGTCGCCAGCGTTGACGCCTTCGAAGACGGCAACCTTGGTGCCTTTCTTCTCGAGGGTCGATTTCACGGCGGTGGCGATGCCTTCACCGTACTGCTGTTTGTCGTGCAGCACGCCAACCACTTTCGGTTTCACGTGATCGGCGATGTAGTTGCCGGCGGCAGGGCCCTGGGCGCTGTCGAGACCGATGGTGCGGAAGATCATTTTGTAGCCACGGGCGGTGATGTCCGGGCTGGTGGCAGCCGGGGTGATCATGATCACGCCTTCGTCTTCGTAGATGTCCGAAGCTGGCTGAGTGGAGCTGGAGCACAGGTGACCGACCACGAACTTGACGCCGTCGTTGACGACCTTGTTCGCTACCGCTACCGCTTGTTTCGGATCGCAGGCATCGTCGTATTCAACGGCTTCGAGTTTCTTGCCGTCGACGCCGCCCTTGGCGTTGATCTGCTCGATGGCCATTTTCGCGCCACTGAACTGCATGTCGCCGTACTGGGCTACTGGACCGGTTTTAGGACCGGCGATACCGATTTTGATGGTGTCAGCTGCGAACGAATGGCTGGCAACCCCGGCCAGAACCATAGCGGCAAACAGTTTGGAAATCTGCTTAGTAGCCTTAGTCATAGTGCTCCACTCTTACTGTTGTATTTTTTAGAGTTCTGGCGCCGTAGCAGCAGAACCGGGTCAGATATCTTTGCGATACCCTCCGGAAAATGCCCCGGCAACTGTACCGGTACAGTGTAGAGCGCCGCTTGATCAACTGGGAAGCGGGCGCCACGGGGCAAAACTTGGGGGTGTCGCATTTTTGAATGAAAGAGACAGAATTGCGGCGGGGCAATCGGGGGCATATATCCCAAAAGGCAGCATTCCCTGGCGTTCCTGCTCTTTTCGTTCGGTGCAGCGATTTGCAACCGGGTTTTTCTGCCGGACCACCGACGTTATCATTCGCGTCGATTTCTTTTCCGGACAGCTCCCATGAATCAAGAACCTAGCACCCTCTATGCCAAGCTGCTTGGTGAAACGGCATCTATTACCTGGAAAGAGCTGGAGCCGTTCTTCGCCAAGGGTGCCCTATTGTGGGTCGACCCTGACCTGGATTTGATCGCCGCCGCCGAGGCCGTGGCATCGGATGAAGGCGAGAAAGTCGCGGCCTGGCTGGCCGAGGACAAGGTCGCCAAGCTGTCTGAAACGCGGGCACTGGATATTTTCGAACGTGATCCGCAGCTGTGGGCCGTGGTGGTTTCGCCGTGGATTCTGATCCAGGAAAGGGCGGCCGTTTAATTGCTCGCACTCTTTTGGTGCCTCGATTGCCGCGCCGCAAGTGTGTAGCGGAGTAGCGTGATGGCACCTTGCCGTGGAGAAATGCCACGCCTCACGGTGACGTAAACGTAACGGGAACAGTTTATGGAGCGGCCTGAGGGTCGCTTAATTGTTTCTGGATGTTGGGAGGCCTGAGATTTTCGGCGAATTAGCCGGCCCCTTCGCGAGCAAGCTCGCTCCCACAGGGCAATGTATTCCAAATGTGGGAGCGAGCTTGCTCGCGAAGGGGGTTACTCGGTTTTGATCAGACCGAGTAAGTCTTCCCGGTATGATTATTCAGCGAAATCACCTTGGTCTTGCCAATCCGGTGGCGGTAGATCTCGCGCAGGTACTTGATCGACTTCTTCACGCAATCACGCGACAGGCGAATGTCATTGATCGAGACGAACTTGTCCTTGTCGTTGATCAACTCACGGTATTTCTTTTCGTACATCGGCTTGATCGCGTACCAGTTGGTATCGAGGATCTTCGCCGGGTTTTCGAATTCGTTGAGCAGGTCGTCGATCCGCTCTTCGTCGAAGTCTTCCTGAATGATGAAGTCGAGAATCGAGTTATCCAGCGTCTCGTCGAAACGGTACGGATTCTTCGCGAAGCAGCGCTTGATGAACGCCACGATCAGCGTGAGGAAGTCGTCCGACAGGCACGGGCTCTTGGCTATCAGGGTGGTCAGCGACAGGTTGGCCGAAGCGCCGATCACCAGCGCGTAACGCTTGAGCGTGGTGTTGGGGAACAGGCTGTTGAGGTGGGTCTTCAACCGGTTCAGGTCCATGTACGACAGTTTGTAGTCTTTCGGCAGCGACACGATCGACACCACCGACGAGCAATTCTTGAAGAAGTGCAGGTCGTGCAGCGCGGCGGCGTCGTAGCCGGAATTCTTGTACTGCTCAAGCGAAGCGCGATAACGCTTGGATTCGATCGGCAGCAGGCTGATGCCTTCGATGGCCTGAGTGACCTTGTTGAAGTGCGGCAGGTCGATCGAACGGAAGAACAGGTCGTCGATGTTCAGGCGCTGCGGCTCTTTATCGAAGACCTTGAACTTGTCGCTGCTCGGCGGCGGGGTTTCCGGCACTACCGATTCGGCGTAGGCAATCGCCACCGGGCCGGCCAGACTCATGAACAGGTCGTTGGCATCCAGGCGGATGGTTTCGCCGATGTCGATGCCGGCGCGGCGGAAGTAGTTCTGGTCGTAGTCAGTGGTGACTGCCTGCGCCGTGAGAATGTTGAAGATCTGCTGCGAGATGTACTGGTTGGCGTGCTTCTCCATGGCATTGACATCAATGTTCTGGATGTTGCCATCATCGCTTTCTTCGGCGTAACGCATGATGTCGTTGGAGATCAGCATCATCGCGTTCCACGGGCGGATACGTCCCATCACGCTGGCTTCGCTGCTGTCTTCATTGGCGAAGTTGTAGGAGAAATCCCATTCCTCCGACAGGTATTTGCACAGCAGGCGCCCGGCGTTGATGTGCAGCGCCTCGGACATTTCGCTGCGGTGGTCGGAAATGTTCGGCAGCACGCATATGCCGCTGGTGAAGATCGGCTCGAACACAAACGAATGGCCGCTCTTGCCGTCATGCTCGTCCATCGGCTTGGTGTCGAAGGTCTTGTTCATGTACGAGTGCTGCTGGGCCAGACCGAACTCCGAGGCCATGCCCGAACCGGTACCGCCGCCGGCACTGAAGATCGAGAAATACAGGCGCGACTGGTTGGCCTTGATCCCGCAGCTGTCGATCAGGTACGAGTGGATCATTTTCCAGTCGGGGCTGGAGAAGCGCTGGGTGTCCTTGTTGAGGATGATCTTCGCCAGGTACTGGCCGAGGATCGGCGCGTTACCGGCGCCACCGGCGTGGACTTCGGACAAGTCCATGATCTTCATTTTGCTGTAGTCGCGCAGGAAGCCGCTTTTCTCGCCCTTGCGCGAGAAACGGATGCGCCCGGCGATGTCCTTGTCGAGGTCGCCAAGCATCACCAGCGGTTCGACGAGAAACACCGGTTTGGTCGATTTGCTGGTGCCGATGCGCAGATTGTTCTTGATCCACTGCGCTGGGCTGTAGCCCTTGTCGGCCAGACGCCGGTCGGTCGGGCGGTCTTCGTTGTTGAATTCGTTGAGGTAGAACTTGCGCGCGTTGTACACCAGCTCCGCCACGTCGAGGGCGATGTTGGAGCCGCAGCGACCGAGGCCGATCAGGCACACCGAGGGGAATTCCTGGTCGTTGTGCTGCTCGTTGTCGCCTTCCTGATGCGCCGGGCGCGGAAACACCGAATCGCGCAGGCCGTCGAGGTTATCGAGGATGCGGTCGGTGTTGGTTTCGGTGAAGTACAGGTATTGCTGGGTCGACAGCGGGCGCGAAGGCTGCGTCGGTCTGGATAATGACGCGCTGTTCGCGGCGGGGCTCAGGGTCAGATCGGCTGTTGCACTGGCGGGGTTGTTTTTAGAGGTCATGGTGCGCCATTTACCTGGACTGGGTTGGCCCGCCGAACAGTGCCGGCGAACCTCACGGAATAAGATCTCGCGTCTTGTGTGCGCGAATACGGCCCGGGCGTCGTAGTGCTGGCTGGTCTGATCGCCGGGCGGAATCCTTTCCTGATCGTTGATGAATCGGCCATGATTCGGTGATCTTTAATCGAAAAGAGGCGAAATGATGTCAACGCTACCTTCGTTGGGGTTTGCCGGAATCGGCCTGATGGGCCTGCCCATGTGCCGGCGTCTGCTGGCGGCGGGTTACCCGCTGACAGTGTGGAACCGCAACCCGGACAAGTGTGCACCGCTGGTTGCGGCCGGCGCCCGACAGGTATCCAGCCCGGCTGACCTGTGCGCACACGCCGACATCGTCATGCTGTGTCTGGCCGATACCGCCGTGGTGCGTGAAGTGGTGTTTGGCACTGGCGGCATCGCCGAAGGGGCGAAAAAAGGCCAGCTATTGGTGGATTTCTCCAGTCTTGAACCGACCGCGACTCGCGAGATGGCCGCAGCGCTGGCCGAGAAAAGCGGCATGGGCTGGCTTGACTCCCCGGTGTCCGGCGGTGTGGCCGGCGCCGAGGCCGGCAGTCTGGCGATCATGGTCGGTGGTGCAGCGGCAGATCTTGAGCGCGTGCGCCCGGTGCTGCTCAGCCTCGGTCAGCGCGTCACGCACATGGGCGGCGTTGGCGCCGGCCAGGTGACCAAGGCCTGCAACCAGATGATCGTCGCGTGTAATGCGCTGGTGATTGCCGAAGTGGTGGCGCTGGCCGAGCAGGCCGGGGTCGATGCCAGTCTGATCGCCGAGGCGCTGGCCGGTGGCTTTGCCGATTCCAAGCCGTTGCAGATCCTTGCCCCGCAAATGGCCGAAAGCCGTTTCGAACCGATCAAGTGGCACGTGCGCACGCTGCTCAAGGATCTCGACGCGGCGGTGAAATTTTCCCGCGAGCAGGGCTCGGCGACGCCAATCAGCGGATTGGCCGCACAATTGATGCGCCTGCATGGGGCGCAAGGCTTTTTAGCGAAGGATCCAGCGACGCTGGTGCAAATGTATCGCGCGCCAGACTCAACGGATTGACCCCGAGGACGGGTTTGCGCTGGTTGATTTCATCGAGCACCGCGCGCAATTCGTCCAGCGGCACCGGGCGGCTGAGCAGATAACCCTGAATGAAGTCGCAGCCCGAACGCTCGAGAAACTCGTATTGCTCCAGGCTCTCGACGCCCTCGGTGACCACCTGCAGATGCAGGGTGTGGGCCATGACGATGATCGCCTGGACGATCTCCATGTCCGCCGTGGCGGTGGGGATGTCGAGGATGAACGAGCGGTCGATTTTCAGGGTGTTCAGCGGCAGGCGCTTGAGGTAGGCCAGCGACGAATAGCCGGTGCCGAAATCATCGATCGACAGCGACACACCGAGGGCGCGAATCTGCCGCAGCAGCACCAAAGTGTCGGCGATATTGCCCATCAAGGCGTTTTCGGTGACCTCCAGTTCCAGGCGTTCCGGGGCAACGCCCGCCGTGTGCAAGGCGTGCTCGATCTCCTCGGCCAGCTCTTCGCGCGCCAGATTCAGCGGCGAGCAGTTCCAGGCGATTTTCAATTCGGCACAACCATGCCGCGACAACTCGCCGAGATCCTTGCAGGCGCGGCGCAGCACCCAGTTGTCCAGTTCGGCGATCAGACCATTGTTCTCGGCGATACCGATGAAGCGATCCGGTGTGAGCAAACCGTGAACCGGATGCTGCCAGCGAATCAGCGCTTCGAGCTTGGTTACGCGTCCGGTTTTCACTTCGAAGATCGGCTGGTAGTAGAGCATCAGCGCGTTGTCTTGCCGTAGCGCACTGCGCAGTTCTTCTTCCAGTTGCAGCTCGAAACTGGCGCGGGTCTTCAGGCTGGAATTGAAGAAGTGCAAACCGTTGCGCCCGGCGCCCTTGGATTGGTACAAGGCCAGGTCGGCATGCTTGAGCAGCTCTTCGCAAGTGGTGCCGTCTTCGGGGAACAGGCTGATGCCGATGCTGGTGGTCATCACCATGCGCCGGCCGGCCAGTTCGATCGGCTCTTTCATCTTGTGCATGATGCGCTGCGCCATACCGCGCGCCTCTTCGCGGTCGCGCAGGCTGATAAGGATGCAAAACTCGTCGCCGCCAAATCGCGCGACCACGTCTTCGTGGCTGCGCACCGAGCTCTTGATGTGCTGGGCGATGACTTTGAGCAGCGCGTCACCGGCGTCATGGCCGAGGCTGTCGTTGATGCGCTTGAAGTGGTCGATGTCGAGAAACATCACCGCGAGCATGCCGCCCTCGCTGGTTTTCTGGCTGAGTTTTTCGGCGAACATCTGGTTGAATCCACGGCGGTTGATCAGATTGGTCAGCGCGTCGTAATTGGCCGCTTGCTGCAAAGACATGCGCGCCTGATCGAGTTGGCTGAGCAAGGCGTTGACCCGGCGCAGGTCGTTTTCCTTGTTCTGCAGCTTTTTGTCGGCGAGGGCGGCGCTGATCGCACTGCCGAGAATCAGCAGGATGATCAGCGCCACGGTCAGGCCAAGTTGCAAATGCCCGGTTTCACTGCCGCTCGCTGCCAGGGCACCTTCGGGAAGCACCAGATCCAGCGCAGCCATGCCGGTGAAGTGCATGCTGATGATGCCGGCGCCGAGAATCAGCGCCGCGCTGTACTTGAGCAATTGGTGCGCCACGCCACTGCCTTCGCTCAAATAGCGCGCCACCCACAGCGCGGCGAAACTGGCGCCGATGGCAATCAGCACCGACAGCGCGAACAGCCCCGGCTGGTAGTAGGCGGTGGCGCTCGACTTCATCGCGGCCATGCCGACGTAATGCATGCCAGCGATACCCAAACCGATGACACACGCGGTCTTCAGGCAATGCAACGCGCTCGGCTGCACCTCACTGAGGGTGTGCATGGCCAGCCAAGAGGCAAGCAGGGCGATCAGCAACGACAAGAGGGTAATGCCGAGGTCGTACTGAATATCGATGGGGGTCTGGAAGGCCAGCATGCCGATGAAGTGCATGGCCCAGATGCCGCCGGCCAGGCAGGTCGCGCCGATCCAGCGCCAGATCCGCCGCGACCCCGGGTCTTCGGCATGCACCAGGCGCTCTGCCATGTCCAGGGTGGCGAAGCTCGCCGCGCAGGCGACCAGATAGGCCACCATCACCAGCAAAGGGTTGTGGCTGCAATCGAGGAGAATCTGCCCGCTCGCCGGCAGCTCGGCAACAAACTGCAAACCAAGCCACTCCATAGCATGCCCCGTCTCGGATTCATCTGGCCCGTGCGTTAATCAACGCAGGCGAATGAAAGCAGTATAGAGGCGGTTTTCCGGCTGCAAGCCGTAGTGGCATATTGGTGGTAATGATTTTGCCATTAGGCTCATAGCGATTCGCGCTAAGGCTCAGGCAATGCGCTCCAGCGGCAGGTCGTTCCAGTGTGGCGGCAAGGGTGGCAGGCCGTGGGCGGCGCGGGCCTTGTCGCAGTCGGGATTGTGCTCGCCGTTCTCCCACGACGCCTCGAACTCGCGGCAGGTGCTCGAGCGCTTGTCGTAGATCGTGCAGGCCACAGCGCTGCCGACCTCACCCGCCAGAGACGTGCAACGCGTGGGCTTGCGATCGGTGCCGATCATCGCCACCCGGCTCGGAGTGATCTGCGCGACCAGTTCATCGGGCACCGTCCCGCCAGCGGATGAGCACTCACCCCAGAAAAAAGACACGCGAAAATGGGAACAGCAGGCACCGCAATTCAGACACGGACTGGCTTCGGACATGGGCGGGGGTATCAAAGGGATTGATCGGAAGATCCGGACGGATCCGGCGGCCATTCTAGGCTTTGCCATGGCGTTGGGAAGGGGGGCGCGAAACTATTTTTTTGTCGCTGGATTTTGCCGCGAAAGCCCCGTATGGCGGGGGATTCCAGACTTATCAAGGGCTTACGTTTCGTTACAGTGCGATGGGTCGATATCAGGCTGACGAATGATGACAGACAGCCCCCGCGCGGCTGACTAGATTGCAGGTTCCGGGCTCGACGCGCTGGCAGTGAAGCCCCCATAACAATAAAGAGACGGACCCATGCAGAACTCGACCCAAGCGGCGAATGCCTGGCGCATTCTGTTCCTGCTGTTCCTCGCCAACCTGTTCAATTTCTTCGACCGCACCATCCCGGCGATCATCATCGAACCGATCCGCATGGAATGGCACCTCAGCGACTTTCAGCTGGGCATCATCGGCACCGCGTTCACCATCGTTTACGCGATTGCCGGCCTGCCACTCGGGCGCATGGCCGACACCGGTTCACGCAGCAAACTGATGGGCTGGGGCCTGGCCACCTGGAGTGCGCTGACTGCGGTCAACGGCATGGTCGGCAGTTTCTGGAGTTTCCTCATCGTGCGCATGGGCATTGGCATCGGCGAAGCCAGTTACGCACCAGCGGCCAACTCGCTGATCGGCGATCTGTTTCCGGCGCACCGTCGGGCGCGGGCGATGGGTATTTTCATGCTTGGCCTGCCGCTGGGGCTGCTGCTGGCGTTCTTCACCATCGGCGCGATGGTCAAGGCGTTCGACAGCTGGCGCGCGCCGTTCTTCATCGCTGCCGTGCCGGGGCTGATCCTCGCGGTGTTCATGTTCTTCATCAAAGAGCCGAAACGCGGCGCAGCTGAAACCGTGCAGGTCTCGCAAGAGAAAGTCGACAAACCGATCCGCCGCGTCCTCGCCGTGCCGACCTTCCTGTGGCTGGTGATGGCCGGGCTGTGCTTCAACTTCGCGACCTATGCCTGCAACTCGTTCCTGGTGCCGATGCTGCAGCGCTATTTCCTCATGCCGTTGCAGGAGGCGGCGGTGGCCACCGGCGTGATCGTCGGCGTCACCGGACTGGTCGGGCTGACCCTCGGCGGCTGGATTGCCGACAAGATTCATCAGCGTTTCGCCAGTGGGCGGCTGCTGTTTGCCGCGTTCAGTCTGATCATTTCGACCCTGTGCACGGCGTGGGCGCTGCATGCCGGGCGCATCGAGATCGGTGTGTTCGTCGCGGTGTTCAGCGTCGGCTGGCTGTTCGCCTACAACTTCTATACCTGCGTGTACACGGCGATTCAGGACGTCGTCGAACCGCGCCTGCGGGCCACGGCGATGGCGTTGTTCTTCGCTGGTCTGTATCTGCTCGGCGGCGGGTTGGGGCCAGTGGTCGTGGGTGGGCTGTCGGATCACTTCGCGCACACGGCGATGCTGTCGGCAGGAGCTGAACAGATGACCGAAGCGTTCAAGGCCGTCGGCCTGCATGACGCGATGTACCTGATCCCGGTGGCGCTGTTTTTGACCATGGTCTTTCTGTTTCTGGCATCGCGGTGTTTTGTGCGGGATGCGCAGCGGATGAAGGAGGGATTGGTGGCGGTGGTTGAGCCAGAAATTTCTGCGGCGACTGCCTGAGCGTTTTCGCGAGCAGGCTCGCTCCCACATGATCGTTCCCACGCAGAGCGTGGGAACGATCGGCCCGCATTACTGCGGGCCTCTTGGTTTTCAGCGGTGGAGCAGGGCGGTTTAACCCGCCACCAGCACCCGAATCGCTTCCAGGCGCAGCGCCGCTTTGTCGAGCATCGCCAGACCCTGCTCACGCTGAGTGCGCAACGCCTCCAGTTCGCTGTCGCGCACGGTCGGGTTGACCGCTTGCAACGCGGTCAGGCGCGCCAGTTCTTCGTCGGTATCGGCGGCCAGGCGGCGGCGCGCTTCGGCCACACGCTCGGCGTGACGCGGGGCGATCTTTTCTTCGCCGGCATTGATCCGAGGCGTCAGTTGATCGCGCTGGGCCTGGATGAACTTGTTGGCGCTGGCCCGTGGCACGCTTTCCAGCTGATCGTTGAGGGTTTCGAACGACACCCGTGGCGACAGGTCATTACCATTGGCATCGAGCAGGCAACGCAGCGCCGCCGGTGGCAGGTAGCGACCCAGTTGCAGCGAGCGCGGTGCGACCACTTCGCTGACGTACAGCAATTCGAGCAACACGGTGCCCGGCTTCAGCGCCTTGTTCTTGATCAGCGCGACGGCGGTGTTGCCCATCGAACCGGACAGCACCAGATCCATGCCGCCTTGCACCATCGGGTGTTCCCAGGTGATGAACTGCATGTCTTCGCGCGACAGCGCCTGGTTGCGGTCGTAGGTGATGGTCACGCCTTCGTCGTCGCCCAACGGGAAGCTGGCGTCGAGCATCTTCTCGCTCGGCTTGAGGATCAGGGCGTTTTCCGAGTGGTCTTCGCTGTCGATGCCGAAGGCGTCGAACAGGGTTTCCATGTAGATCGGCAGGGCGAACTGGTCGTCCTGCTCGAGGATCGCTTCTACCAGCGCTTCACCTTCGCCGGCACCGCCGGAGTTCAGCTCCAGCAGACGGTCGCGGCCAGTGTGCAGCTCGGCTTCGAGACGTTCACGCTCGGCGCGTGCTTCGTCGATCAGCGCTTGCCACTCGCCGTCATCGGCTTCTTCGAGCAGCGGCAGCAGGCGTGGGCCGAACTGATGCTGCAAGGCGTTGCCGGTCGGGCAGGTGTTGAGGAAGGCGTTGAGCGCCTCGTGGTACCACTGGAACAGGCGCTCTTGCGGGCTGGTTTCCAGGTACGGCACGTGCAGTTCGATGATGTGCTTCTGGCCGATCCGGTCGAGACGGCCGATGCGCTGCTCGAGCAGGTCCGGGTGCGACGGCAGATCGAACAGCACCAGGTGGTGAGCGAACTGGAAGTTGCGACCCTCACTGCCGATTTCCGAGCAGATCAGCACTTGCGCGCCGAACTCTTCATCAGCGAAGTAGGCGGCGGCGCGGTCACGCTCAAGGATGTTCATGCCTTCGTGGAACACCGTGGCCGGGATGCCGGAACGCACGCGCAACGCGTCTTCCAGGTCCATCGCGGTTTCGGCGTGGGCGCAGATCACCAGCACTTTGGTGCGCTTGAGCATTTTCAGCTGATCGATCAGCCACTCGACGCGCGGATCGAATTTCCACCAGCGCTCTTCTTCACTGGCTTCCGGCTGCGCCTGGAAGCTGACTTCCGGGTACAGCTCGGCGTGTTCGCCCAGCGGCAGTTCGAGGTATTCGTCGGGGCACGGCAGTGGATACGGATGCAGTTTGCGCTCCGGGAAACCCTGCACGGCGGCGCGGGTGTTGCGGAACAGCACGCGGCCGGTGCCGTGGCGATCGAGCAGTTCACGCACGAGGCGGGCGCTGGCTTCAGTATCGCCATCGTTGACGGCGGTGAGCAGGGCTTCGCCTTCGTTGCCGAGGAAACCGTGAATGGTCTTGTGCGCTTCGGCGGAGAGACGGCCCTTGTCGAGCAGTTCCTGCACCGCTTCGGCGACCGGGCGATAGTTGTCGCTCTCGGCGCGGAACGCGGCCAGGTCGTGGAAACGGTTCGGGTCGAGCAGGCGCAGACGGGCGAAGTGGCTGTCCTGACCGAGTTGTTCCGGGGTGGCGGTGAGCAGCAGCACGCCGGGGATGACTTCGGCCAGTTGCTCGACCAGCGAATACTCCGCGCTGGCCTTGTCTTCATGCCAGACCAGGTGGTGCGCTTCGTCGACCACCATCAGGTCCCAACCGGCAGCGAACAAGGCGTCCTGTGCCTTCTCGTCGTCGACCAGCCACTCCAGCGCGACCAGCGCCAGTTGCGTGTCTTCGAACGGGTTGGTGGCATCGCTTTCGATAAAGCGTTCTTCGTCGAACAGCGCGACCTGCAGATTGAAGCGGCGGCGCATCTCCACCAGCCACTGATGCTGGAGGTTTTCCGGGACCAGGATCAGCACGCGGTTGGCGCGGCCCGAAAGCAGTTGGCGATGGATGACCAGACCGGCTTCGATGGTTTTACCCAGACCTACTTCGTCCGCCAGCAGTACGCGCGGGGCGATGCGGTCGGCGACTTCGCGGGCGATGTGCAACTGGTGCGCGATCGGTTGCGCACGCACGCCACCCAGACCCCACAGCGAGGACTGCAACTGGCGGCTGGTGTGTTCAAGAGTGTTGTATCGCAGGGAGAACCACGACAGCGGGTCGATCTGCCCGGCGAACAGGCGGTCGCTGGCGAGGCGGAACTGAATGAAGTTCGACAGCTGGGTTTCCGGCAGCGTGACGACCTCGTTCTGCCCGTTGAGGCCGTGATAGACCATCAGCCCGTCGACGTCGTCGACCTGCTGCACGGTCATCTTCCAGCCTTCGAAATGGGTGATGGAGTCGCCCGGCGAGAACCGCACGCGGGTCAGGGGCGCATTCCGTAGCGCGTACTGGCGGGTTTCGCCAGTGGCCGGGTAAAGCACGGTCAGCAAGCGGCCGTCCTGTGCCAGAACGGTGCCTAAACCAAGCTCTGCTTCGCTGTCACTGATCCAGCGTTGCCCCGGTTGATACTGCTGCGCCATGCTGCCTGACTCCCACCTTGAAAAAGCGGGCTATCTTAACGGAATGCAGGCTTCAGGCCAAAGAAATACTGGGGTAGGAGCTGCCGCAGGCTGCGATCTTTTGATCTGTGGGAACACTTCGGTTTTGCGTTGTCCCATAAGAGATCGCAGCCTTCGGCAGCTCCAACAGGTGCCAAGCGCATCACAAGTTTGCGACAGGCGGCTCAAGGCGCCTGCACCCCAGCCGATAGCCTGCAGACAGGAGACCTTTATATGTTGCCACCGATGCTCCCCTTGAGCGCCGTGCCGATCACTTCCCAGCAGGATCCGATCCGCCAGCGGCCGGACATCCCGCCGGTGGTGCCGGTGCAGGAAAGCTCCAACGAAAGCACGATCGATCTGCAGAAGCGTGATCCGGAAGAGGATCGTCTGCTGGCGCGCGAAGAACAGCGTCGTCAACAGGAACGTGACCGCCGACGCCGCGAGGCGGATGAAGATCCTGAAGAGCATCTGGCCGTGCCGGGTACCGAGTTGAACGCCGACAACACCGTGCCGGTGGTGCCGTTGATAGACGATCAGCCGCGTCAGGGCTTGTGGGTCGATATCGAGATTTGAGCAGTGACTGGTCAGCGCCTGCGCCAAGCTGCATGATTGGCGCAATCCTGCCGGTGACGGCAGCTGTGATCTCTTCTGCGATGTGCCGGACGCCATGAGCCAAGACGACAAACTGATCGACCTCAGCACTGAACGCGCCAAGCGTGTGCATGACCTCAACGAGAAGCGCCTGAACGAAGTGCGCCAGGCTTTCGAGCAGGCGATGCCGTTGGGAAAAGCCAAGAAAAAGTCGAAGAACAAGCCGAAAAAGCGTTGATCTCCCGCTGCATTGGTTGATGCAGATCAGTTATTTCCCCTCCTTTATTTCCCAACGTTGCGGATATTGATCCTGGTCAATATGTGCGCCTGTGTGTTTGTTAATTTGAATCCATCGCAGCAAAGCAAAGCAAAGCAGGGCCGGGAGGTCAGTCATGTTTTTCGATAACGTGGTGTTTGCCGGGGTTCTCACGGTGGGGCTCATGGTGCTGTTTTTTGCAGGGTTTGGATTTTTTATCTGGAAGGATGCGCATAAGCGGCGCAAGTGAGTTCTTCTGGATTTGATGGGCACGCAAGGCATTTTGGGGCGACTTCGGTTGCCCCTTTTTTTTGTGCCTTGGCGGCCTTGGCGGCCTTTGGGCCGACCAGGCTGTTGGGGTTTTGGGTGAATATCCGTTGCTTCGGGTGTGGCGGCTGGCGGTTTCGCCCTTACGGCGAGTCACTTTTTCAGACGCCAAAAAGTAACCAAAACGCTAGCTCCTGCGTTCGGCCCTCGCAGGCTCGGGTCCCTTCGCTCCGGGACTGATCCGGGCGCAGCGGCTCCGGTTTGCTTCGCTGCACCTCCTTGCGCTGTGTCTGGCTGCGCCAGACGGTCGCTGCGCTCCCACGCCCGGATCAATCCCTCCACTCAGCCTTCCGACGTCGCCGGTGGATCAAGATCAAGAGCAGGCGAGCTGACACTCGGCCTATTGAGTGGTGAAAAGCGTGGGTGTTCGGCTTTTGATTTGCATTGTTGCTGCCCCTCACCCCAGCCCTCTCCCGAGGGAGAGGGGGCCGATTTGTGTGGTGTTCAAAACCTGCATCGACTCGGTATCTCAGGTCGGCGTACTTCGATTAAACACCTCGGTCAGTTCCCTCTCCCTCCGGGAGAGGGCTAGGGTGAGGGGCTCTTGATCTGGCTTTTGCTTTGGCTTTTGATCTTTTGCCCCTTCGGCAGACTTCTTACCCCCAATAACAAAAAAGGCGTGATCCTCACGAATCACGCCTTTTCCAATCAACAGCTAACGATCAACTACCCAAAGCCTTCGAAGCCAACCAGAACAACCCGGCCGACAGCGCCACGGTCGCTGGCAAGGTCAGTACCCAGGCCAGCAAAATAGTCTTCACCGTGCCACCCTGCAGGCCGCTTTTGTTGGCAACCATGGTTCCGGCCACACCCGAAGACAACACGTGAGTGGTCGACACCGGCAGGCTGAAAATGTTGGCCATGCCGATCAAACTGGCGGTGGTGATCTGCGCCGACATGCCCTGGGAATAGGTCATGCCCTGCTTGCCGATCTTCTCGCCAATGGTCAGCACCACACGCTTCCAGCCGACCATGGTGCCCAGGCCCAGTGCCAGGGCGACCGCCAGAATCACCCAGAACGGGGCGTATTCAGTGGTGGTGGTCAGGTCTTTGCGCAGCTTGTCGAGGTCAGCTTTTTCACGGGCTTCCAGGCCAGGCAATTTGCCGACTTTCTTCGCCGTGTCGTCCAGGCAGAGCAGGTAGCGACGCACTTCGATGCGGCTGTCCGACGACAGCGAATGGTAGTCCGCTACACCTTTGAGGGTGTGCAGCAGGGCGGTGATGGTCGGTTCGGTCTGCTGCGGGTTGCAGCGGAATTTCTCCGGCAGGTCGCCTTCCACGCTCTTGCCCAGGGCCAGGAACTCACCCAGCGAATCGGCGTTGCGCTGGTAGAACTGGCTCAGGTGCAGGGTCGCGTCGCGGGTGCGTTCGATCTGGTAGGTGGTGCTGTTCAGGTCGAGTACGAACTGCGCCGGGACGATACCGATCAGCACCAGCATGATCAGGCCGATGCCTTTCTGGCCGTCGTTGGAACCGTGCACGAAGCTCACGGCCATGGCCGAGATCACCAGGACCAGACGGTTCCAGAACGGTGGGTGCTTTTTGTCGTCGATCTTGCGACGCTGTTCCGGTGTCTTGTGCATCTTCGACAGCGGGCGCCACCATTTCAGGCCGATCAGCACCAGCGCGGCGATGAGGAAGCCGGCCATTGGCGAGAACACCAGCGAGGCGCCGATGTCGATCGCTTTCTGCCAGTTCACGCCATCTCTCAACGGAATGTCGTTGATCAGCGCGTTGGCCAGGCCGACACCGAGGATCGAGCCGATCAGGGTGTGCGAGCTGGAAGCCGGGATACCGAAGTACCAGGTGCCCAGGTTCCAGGCGATTGCCGCGGCGAGCAACGAGAACACCATCGCCAGGCCATGGCCGGTGTTCACATTGATCAGCAGCTCAACCGGCAGCAAGTGGACGATGGCATACGCCACACCCACGCCGCCCAGCAGCACGCCGAGGAAATTGAACACACCGGAAAAGAACACCGCCAGGTGTGGCGGCATGGCTTTGGTGTAGATAACAGTGGCTACCGCGTTAGCGGTGTCATGAAATCCATTGATGAACTCGAAGGCGAGGACAAACGTCAGGGCGAGCAAGAGGCTCACAAGCACCCAAGCATCCAGTCCGCTGAATAAATCGATCATGAAGGTTTTCTGACCCGGTCGTAAGGGGGCGCGATTATGCCAGAAAAGACAGGAAATCGATGCCCCGTCTGCTCACTGGTCACACCCTTCTTCGATTTAATTTGTTGCAGGGCGTGAAAACCAAGCAGCACGCAGGGTTTTTCAACTACTTGATTTTATTGGATAAACTATATTTTCGAGGCGTTTTTTCAGACATCGCAAAGGCTCAAACGCTTGTCTGAAATATCTCTGAAACCTGTGGGACGCTCGTTCATAAGACGCAGAACAGCGATGCAGCCGCTGCCCGCGGTTAACGGGCGCGCGAGGTGTCGTCTTCCACCGCGCTGTGGCTCAGGCGGACGCCGACTTTCGAATGCTCAACCGCCGTGGCTCATGGCTCTTCGGCTTTGAGTTCCTTTTCGATCTTTTCGATTTCCTGCTTGAACACCTGATCCTGAACAGTAGGGCGCTTGCGCCATGCCTTGCGTTCCGGTTCCGGCTGAGCGGCGTAGGTGGTGACTTCCCCGCCGTAAACTTCCTTGTAACGTTGTTCCTGGCGCTCTAGTTCCGCGCGCAGTTCGTCTTTTGTCACGGTGCTACCTGTATGAGTTGAATTGAATATCCGGTGAAACACACTGCAACGAGTCAATTGCGCGCCCCCGCCAGTCATCCACAGCCCGATCGGGCGCGGAGACATTGCAGAGGCGATCAAGACTTCCGTGTTACAGGCGGCTACGGCACCAGATAAAAACTGACGCAGCATCAGTTTCCTGTTTCAGCGAGCGCTGGCGTTGCATGTGTGATGGGCGCCGGGCGCTGGCCGGAGCTGAGACGAAGGACCTCGTTTCAGCAAGTCGCGGGCTTTTGATTAAAGCGCCGCGACTAGGGTGCATTATAGCGGCCGATTCGGGAATGACTATCTTTGCCAAGTTAAAAACGGTTCTGAATGTGTGAGGGTTTTGTTACCGGCAACTTTTACCGCTAGTTAAGTGTAAAGACCGCGTTATAGAACAGGCGTTCTGTTTTTGGCGCCATTAACTGGAACAACTAAGTTGCGAGCAGAATCGCTAAAGCTGCCTCTAGCATGAAGAGGAGGGCGGGGCACTGGATTGCGATTATCGGTCGGCGGTTCGATAATCGCCCAATGTTGGCGCCCCGGTGCTTGTGCATCGCGCGGCGAGCCGTTTGACTAGGCATCGATGCGTGCCGGACAAGGACAAGAAATGAACGATCAAATGCGCAACTCCTTCACCTCGGTGGCGCCGCCCATCGTCGCCTCGCCGGCCAAGCGCATTCAGGCGCTGACCGGTGATCCGGATTTCATGACGTCCCTGGCCCGTGGTCTGGCCGTGGTGCAGGCGTTTCAGGAACGCAAACGCCACCTGACCATCGCGCAGATAAGTCATCGCACGGAAATCCCCCGCGCCGCCGTGCGCCGTTGCCTGCACACGCTGATCAAGCTCGGCTACGCCACCACCGACGGGCGCACCTATTCGCTGCTGCCGAAAGTGCTGACCCTCGGCCATGCCTATCTGTCCTCGACGCCGCTGGCGGTCTCGGCCCAGCCGTATCTGGACCGTATGAGCGAGCAGTTGCACGAAGCCTGCAACATGGCGACGCTGGAGGGCGATGACATTCTCTATATCGCGCGTTCGGCGACCACTCAGCGATTGATCTCGGTCGACCTTTCCGTCGGAGGGCGGTTGCCGGCGTATTGCACGTCGATGGGGCGCATTCTGTTGGCCGCGCTGGACGACACCTCCTTGGGCGAATACCTCGACCACGCCGAACTGGTGGCCAAGACCAGCCGCACCATTCATACCCCGGACGCGTTGCTCGAATGTTTGCAGCAGGTGCGGCAGCAGGGCTGGTGCATTGTCGATCAGGAACTGGAACAGGGGCTGCGCTCGATCGCTGTGCCGGTGTACGACGCCTCCGGGCAAGTGGTCGCCGCGCTAAATGTCAGCACCCATGCCGGGCGGGTCAGTCGCGCCGAGCTGGAGCAGCGCTTCTTGCCCGGCCTGCTCAGCGCCAGTCGCGACCTCAGTGCGCAGCTGTTCGCCTGAGGAAGCTGTTCGATAAACGCACAGTGTTGCGTTTATCGAATTGACGCTAAAACCCTCGGATCATTAATGTCGCGGCAGCGTCATCCGGCGTTGATGTGAATGAGCTCGCCGGACTGTCGACCCCATAATAATGACAAGAGGCAACTCACCATGCGCTCGCTCCCCGACTGTCTGTATCCCACCCGTTGTTGCCGGGTTCACCGCAACGCCTGATTACAACCTTCTATTCTTGTGACCGTGCCTTACTTTGGCCGGCCGCCGTTCGACTGCGTTTTTTGCGTGGAATAAAAATAATGAACCAGCCTCAGTCCGCTGTGGGTAACTGCCTCGATGTGCAGACCTTCATCAACGCCCAACCGATCTCGCGCTATCAGTGGCGGGTGGTGATCCTGTGTTTCCTGATCGTATTTCTCGACGGCCTAGACACCGCCGCCATGGGCTTCATCGCCCCGGCGCTGTCGCAAGACTGGGGCATTGATCGCGCCAGCCTAGGCCCGGTGATGAGTGCTGCGCTGATCGGCATGGTCTTCGGCGCGCTCGGCTCCGGCCCTTTGGCTGACCGCTTCGGGCGCAAAGTCGTCCTCGTCGGTGCGGTGATTCTGTTCGGCGGCTTCAGCCTGGCCTCGGCCTACAGCACCAACGTCGAACAACTGCTGGTGTTGCGCTTCCTCACCGGCCTCGGTCTCGGCGCGGGCATGCCCAACGCCACGACCCTGCTTTCGGAATACACACCCGAGCGCAAGAAGTCGCTGCTGGTGACCAGCATGTTCTGCGGCTTCAACCTCGGCATGGCCGGCGGCGGTTTCATCTCCGCGAAGCTGATCCCGGCGTTCGGCTGGCATGCTCTGCTGATGATCGGCGGGATCCTGCCGCTGATCCTCGCCGTGGTATTGGTGTTCTGGCTGCCGGAATCGGCGCGCTACCTGGTGGTGCGCAACCGTGGCACCGACAAAGTACGCAAGACCCTCGCGCCGATCGACCCGGTTACCGTTGCCCAGGCTGCGAGCTTCAGCGTGCCGGAACAGAAGACCGTGAAGGCGCGCAATGTCTTTGCGGTGATCTTCTCCGGCACTTACAGCACCGGCACGCTGCTGTTGTGGCTGACCTATTTCATGGGCCTGGTGATTGTGTACCTGCTGACCAGTTGGCTGCCGACGCTGATGCGCGACAGCGGCGCGAGCATGGAACAGGCCGCGTTCATCGGTGCGTTGTTCCAGTTTGGCGGCGTGTTGAGCGCGGTCGGGGTGGGCTGGGCGATGGATCGCTTCAATCCGCACAAGGTCATCGGCATTTTCTACCTGCTGGCCGGGGTGTTTGCCTACGCCGTGGGGCAGAGCCTGGGCAACATCACCTTGCTGGCGACGCTGGTATTGGTGGCGGGCATGTGCGTCAACGGCGCGCAATCGGCGATGCCGTCATTGGCCGCGCGCTTCTACCCGACTCAAGGCCGCGCGACCGGTGTGTCGTGGATGCTCGGCATCGGCCGCTTCGGCGCGATCCTCGGCGCGTGGATGGGCGCAACCTTGCTCGGCCTGGGCTGGAATTTCGAGCAAGTGCTGACCGCACTGGTGATCCCGGCCGGTTTGGCGACGGCGGCGGTGCTGATCAAAGGCATGGTCAGTCATGCGGATGCGACCTGACGCAGACCCACGATCATTCCCACGCTCCGCGTGGGAATGCCTCTATGGACGCTCTGCGTTCGGCTGTACAGGGACGCGGAGCGTCCCGGGCTGCATTCCGACGCGGGGCGTGGGAACGATCTTTAGGCAAGCAACAATCCGTTCGATAAACGAACACTCAGTCGATTATCGGATTGTTTGGCGAATTTCCCGAGCTTAATCTTCAGTGACTCCGGCGCTGAACCTCGCGCCTTTTTATCACTGGCGATTCCTTACAAGAACAGGAGCCCGCTCCATGGCTGAGA
This sequence comes from Pseudomonas sp. PS01270, assembly GCF_029959775.1. Taxonomy (NCBI): domain Bacteria; kingdom Pseudomonadati; phylum Pseudomonadota; class Gammaproteobacteria; order Pseudomonadales; family Pseudomonadaceae; genus Pseudomonas; species Pseudomonas sp. PS01270. The sequence continues at coordinate 24,010 of NZ_JASCPT010000038.1, forward strand.
TCCTTTCGCTGCACGACGCGGTGAAGCAATTCGTCAACGACGGCGATACCGTCGCCCTCGAAGGCTTCACTCACCTGATCCCTACGGCAGCGGGTCATGAAATCATTCGTCAAGGCAAGAAAGATCTGACGCTGGTGCGGATGACGCCTGACCTGATCTACGACCAACTGATCGGCGCCGGTTGCGCGCGCAAACTGATTTTCTCCTGGGGCGGCAACCCGGGCGTGGGCTCGCTGCACCGCCTGCGTGACGCGGTCGAAAAACAATGGCCGCATCCGCTGGAAATCGAAGAACACAGCCACGCCGACCTCGCCAACGCCTACGTCGCCGGCGCGTCCGGCCTGCCGTTCGCAGTGCTGCGTGCCTACGCCGGCTCCGACCTGCCGAAGGTCAATCCGCTGATCAAAACCGTGACCTGCCCGTTCACCGGCGAAGTGCTGGCGGCAGTGCCATCGGTGCGCCCGGACGTTACCGTGATTCACGCGCAAAAGGCCGACCGCAAAGGCAACGTGTTGCTCTGGGGCATTCTCGGTGTGCAGAAAGAAGCCGCGCTGGCCGCCAAACGTTGCATCGTCACCGTGGAAGAAATCGTCGACGACCTCAACGCACCGATGAACGCTTGCGTACTGCCGACCTGGGCCTTGAGTGCGGTCTGCCATGTGCCGGGTGGCGCGCATCCGTCCTACGCCCACGGTTACACCGAGCGTGACAATCGTTTCTATCAGGCGTGGGACCCGATCGCTCGCGACCGTGAGACGTTTACCGCGTGGATCAACCAATACATCCATGGCTGCGCTGACTTCAGCGAATTCCAGGCCAAATTGGCCGCTGCTTCGGAGGCCAAGTAATGACTTACACCACCAATGAAATGATGACCGTCGCGGCGGCCCGGCGCCTGAAGAACGGCTCGGTATGTTTCGTCGGCATCGGCCTGCCATCGAAAGCCGCCAACCTCGCGCGCCTGACTTCATCGCCGGACGTGGTGCTGATTTACGAATCCGGCCCGATTGGCGCCAAGCCGAGCGTACTGCCTCTGTCGATCGGTGACGGCGAGTTGGCCGAGACCGCCGACACCGTGGTGCCGACCGGTGAGATTTTTCGCTACTGGCTGCAGGGCGGGCGCATCGACGTCGGTTTCCTCGGCGCCGCGCAGGTCGACCGTTTCGGCAACATCAACACCACCGTGGTCGGCGACTACCACGCGCCGAAAGTGCGCCTGCCGGGTGCCGGTGGCGCGCCGGAGATTGCCGGTTCGGCGAAAAGCGTGCTGATCATCCTTAAACAGTCGGCGCGGTCGTTTGTCGACAAGCTCGACTTCATCACCTCGGTCGGTCACGGCGAAGGTGGCGATTCGCGTAAACGTCTCGGCCTGCCGGGCGCCGGGCCGGTGGGCATCATCACCGACCTGTGCATCATGGAACCGGAGGAGGGCACCCATGAATTCGTGGTCACCGCGCTGCATCCGGGCGTGAGCCGCGAGCAAGTGGTCGCCGCCACCGGTTGGGCGATTCGTTTTGCCGACTCCGTTGAAACCACCGCTGAGCCGACCGAAGTCGAGTTGACCGCACTGCGTGATCTTGAGGCGCGCACCGCTGCCGCCCACGGTCAGGCGCCGGGAGAAGCATGATGCGTGACGTGTATATCTGCGACGCGATTCGCACCCCTATCGGCCGTTTCGGCGGCGCACTGTCCGCCGTGCGCGCCGATGACCTCGCCGCCGTGCCGATCAAGGCCCTGATGGAGCGCAATCCATCGGTGGACTGGAATGCCGTCGATGAGGTGTTTCTCGGCTGCGCCAACCAGGCCGGCGAAGACAACCGCAACGTTGCGCGCATGGCATTGCTGCTCGCCGGTCTGCCGGACAGCGTGCCGGGCGTTACGCTCAATCGCCTCTGCGCTTCGGGCATGGACGCGATCGGTACGGCATTCCGCGCCATCGCCAGTGGCGAGATGGAGCTGGCGATTGCCGGCGGCGTCGAATCGATGTCCCGCGCGCCATTCGTGATGGGCAAGGCCGACGCGGCGTTCTCGCGCAACATGAAACTGGAAGACACCACCATCGGCTGGCGTTTCATCAACCCGCTGATGAAGGCGCAGTACGGCGTCGATGCCATGCCGCAGACCGCTGACAACGTTGCCGACGACTACAAGGTTTCGCGCGAAGATCAGGACGCCTTTGCTCTGCGCAGTCAGCAACGTACCGCCGCCGCGCAGGCTGCCGGTTACTTCGCTGAAGAAATCGTCGAAGTGCGCATCGCCCACAAAAAGGGCGAAACCGTGGTCAGCGAGGACGAACATCCGCGCGCCGACACTACGATTGAAGCGCTGGCCAAACTGAAGCCAGTCAATGGCGCGGACAAAACCGTCACCGCCGGCAATGCCTCCGGGGTCAACGATGGTGCTGCTGCGCTGATTCTGGCTTCGGCCGAAGCGGTGAAAAAACACGGCCTGACCGCCCGCGCAAAAGTGCTCGGCATGGCCAGCGCCGGCGTCGCACCACGGGTGATGGGCATCGGCCCGGTGCCGGCGGTGCGCAAACTGAACGAGCGCCTTGGCGTCGCGGTCAGCGATTTCGACGTGATCGAGCTCAACGAAGCGTTTGCCAGCCAAGGTCTGGCGGTACTGCGTGAACTGGGGCTGGCGGATGACGCGCCGCAGGTCAACCCGAATGGCGGCGCGATTGCCCTCGGTCACCCGTTGGGCATGAGCGGTGCGCGGCTGGTGCTGACCGCCCTGCATCATCTGGAAAAGACTGGCGGCAAGAAAGGTCTGGCGACCATGTGCGTCGGTGTTGGCCAGGGTCTGGCCCTGGCCATCGAACGTGTCTGACGCACTGCGGCACTTACAAGAACTGAGGAAAGCGAAATGACTGACAAGCCTGGTTACCGTCGCCCACAGGCAGGCACTCAGCCTGACTACCTGCACCCGACGTATCAATCCACCAACCTGCGCTCGCCGTCCAAGCCGTTGGTGCACCTGCCGCACTCGCTGTCGGAAATCACCGGGCCGACCATCGGTGCCGAACACGTTGTCGAGAAGGACAATGACCTGACCGCACAGCACGACGGCGAGCCGTTGGGCGAGCGCATCATCATTCACGGCCGCGTGCTCGACGAAGACGGCCTGCCGGTGCCGGGGATTCTGGTGGAGATCTGGCAGGCCAATGCCGCCGGCCGCTACAACCATGCCCGCGACCTGCACGACGCGCCGCTGGACCCGAACTTCACCGGCACCGGCCGCACCGTCACCGATGCCGATGGCTGGTACCAGTTCCAGACCATCAAGCCCGGCGCCTATCCGTGGGGCAACCACCACAACGCCTGGCGCCCGGCGCACATCCACTTTTCCCTGTTCGGGCCGAGCATCCTCACCCGACTGGTCACGCAAATGTATTTCCCCGGCGACCCGTTGCTGGCGTATGACCCGATCTACAACTGCGTGCCGGACACTTCGGCCAAGGAACGCCTGATCGCCAGTTTCGATCTGGAAAAAACCATTCCGTCCTACGCCCTCGGTTACCGCTGGGACATCGTGCTGCGCGGCCGTGAAGCCACGCCGATGGAGAAATAAGATGACGCTCTATGCGACCACGTCCCACACCGTCGGGCCGTATTACCACATCGGCCTGACCTGGCTGAACCGCGAAACCCTGGCCAACGAGCTGACCCTCGGCGAGCGCGTGGCAATCACCGGCCAAGTGGTGGACGGCAATGGCGATGTCGTCAACGACGCCATGCTCGAAGTCTGGCAGGCCAACGCCGCCGGCAAGTACGACCACCCGGAAGATCACCAGGACAAACCGCTCGACCCGAATTTCGAAGGCTTCGGCCGGGTGCCGGTGGATGCCGAAGGGCGCTTCCGTTTCACCACGATCAAACCGGGCACCGTGCCGGGGTTGAAAGGCTCGACCCAGGCGCCGCATCTGGTGGTGCTGGTGTTTGCTCGCGGTCTGGTCAAGCACTTGCTGACGCGGATTTATTTCGAGGGCGAACCGGCAAACGTTGCTGATCCGTTGCTCGAGTGCGTGCCGGCGGAGCGTCGCCAGACGTTGCTGGCCAAGGCGGATGCGTCGGGTGTGTACCAGTGGAATGTGGTTCTGCAGGGCACCGATGCCGAGACGGTGTTCTTCGATTATTGAGAGAACACCCCAAATCCCCTGCAGGACAGAGTCCCTGTGGTGAGGGGATTTATCCCCGCTGGGCTGCGAAGCAGCCCCAAAAACCAGTCGGCGCGGTATTCAGATGAACCGCGTGTATCTGATTTGCGAGTGCTTCGCACTCGAGCGGGGATAAATCCCCTCGCCACAAAGGCTGATCCAGACTTGAGTGATGATCCGATGTGGAACGGGACTGTTGCAAAGTATGTCTAGACTGTGACTGTCCCTATCGAGTGAAAAAACAATGACAACCACCACCTCCCACTACACCGGCGAAGAGCGCAGCAAGCGCATCTTCGCCATTGTCGGCGCTTCCTCCGGCAATCTAGTCGAATGGTTCGACTTCTACGTCTACGCCTTCTGCGCGATCTATTTTGCCCCGGCGTTTTTCCCCTCCGATAACCCCACCGTGCAACTGGTCAACACCGCTGGCGTGTTCGCTGCCGGGTTCCTGATGCGTCCGATTGGTGGCTGGATTTTCGGCCGGGTCGCTGACAAGCACGGGCGCAAAAACTCGATGCTCATCTCCATTCTGATGATGTGCTTCGGCTCGCTGCTGATTGCCTGCCTGCCGACCTACAAGGACATCGGCGTCTGGGCGCCAGTGCTGTTGCTGTTCGCGCGTTTGCTGCAAGGTCTGTCGGTGGGCGGCGAGTACGGCACCACCGCGACTTACATGAGCGAAGTCGCGCTCAAGGGCCAGCGCGGATTCTTCGCCTCGTTCCAGTACGTGACGCTGATTGGCGGGCAATTGCTGGCGGTGTCGCTGGTGGTGGTGCTGCAACAGTTCCTCACTGAAGAGGATCTGCGTGCCTACGGCTGGCGGATTCCATTCGTGGTCGGTGCGGTGGCGGCGCTGATTTCGCTGTTCCTGCGTCGTTCGCTGAAGGAAACCACCAATAAGGAAACCCGTGCGCACAAAGACGCCGGCAGCATCACTGCACTGTTTCGCGATCACAAAGCGGCGTTCATCACCGTCCTCGGTTACACCGCCGGCGGCTCGCTGATTTTCTACACCTTCACCACCTACATGCAGAAATACCTGGTGAACACCGCCGGCATGCACGCCAAGACCGCCAGCTACATCATGACCGGCGCGCTGTTCCTGTATATGTGCATGCAGCCGTTGTTCGGCATGCTCGCCGACAAGATCGGCCGACGTAACTCGATGCTCTGGTTCGGCGCCCTCGGCACGCTGTTCACCGTGCCGATTCTGCTCAGCCTGAAAAGCATCAGCAGCCCGTTCCTCGCCTTCGTGCTGATCACCCTGGCGCTGGCGATTGTCAGCTTCTACACCTCGATCAGCGGTCTGGTAAAAGCCGAGATGTTCCCGCCGGAAGTGCGCGCCCTCGGTGTCGGCCTGGCTTACGCGGTGGCCAATGCAATCTTCGGCGGCTCGGCAGAGTTTGTGGCCCTGAGCCTCAAGGCCGGCGGCATGGAAAACGCCTTCTACTGGTACGTCACGGCGATGATGGCGGTGGCTTTCCTGTTCAGCCTGCGTTTGCCCAAGCAGGCGAAGTATCTGCACCACGATCTGTAAACCCATGTGCGCGGGCTGCGAGGCCCGCGCCGGCAAGGACTGTTTATGACTCAGCGACCGGGCAATCAATTGTTCGATGCCTACTTCACCGCCCACGATATGCGCGAAGTGTTCTGCGATCAGGGCCGGGTGCAGGCGATGCTCGATTTCGAAGCGGCGCTGGCCCGGGCCGAGGCGCGGGTCGGGCTGATTCCTTCATCGGCCGTGGCACCGATTGCCGCAGCGTGCGACGCCGGTCTGTATGACTTCGCAGCGCTGGGCGAGGCGATTGCCACGGCCGGCAATTCGGCGATTCCACTGGTCAAGGCCTTGGGCAAGCAGATCGCTTCGAGCGATGCCGAAGCCGAGCGCTATGTGCATCTGGGCGCGACCAGTCAGGACGTGATGGATTCCGGGCTGGTCCTGCAATTGCGCCAGGCGCTGGCGCTGATTGAAGACCAACTGGCGCAACTGGCCGACTCGCTCGCAGCTCAGGCACAACGTTTCGCTACCACGCCACTGGCCGGGCGCACCTGGCTGCAACATGCCACGCCGGTGACTCTCGGGATGAAAATCGCTGGATGGCTGGGCGCCGTCACGCGCAGCCGTCAGCGTCTACAGGAGCTGAAACCGCGTCTGCTGGTGCTGCAATTTGGTGGCGCCTCCGGCACCCTCGCGGCGCTGGGGGCACAGGCGTTGCCGATCGCTGAGGCCTTGGCCGAAGAGCTGCAACTGACCCTGCCCGAGCAACCGTGGCACACCCAGCGTGATCGCATCGTCGAATTCGGCGCGGTGCTTGGCCTCATCGCCGGCAGCCTCGGCAAATTCGGCCGCGACATCAGCCTGTTGATGCAGACCGAAGCGGCGGAAGTGTTCGAGCCTGCGGCACCGGGCAAGGGCGGTTCTTCGACTATGCCGCACAAACGTAACCCGGTCGGCGCGGCGGTGCTGATCGGCGCGGCCACGCGGGTGCCGGGGCTGGTGTCGACGCTGTTCAGCGCGATGCCGCAGGAACACGAACGCAGTCTCGGTTTGTGGCACGCCGAATGGGAAACCCTGCCGGAGATCTGCTGCCTGGTGTCCGGTTCGCTGCAACAGGCGCGCTTGCTGGCCGACGGTCTGGAAGTCGACGCGGCGCGCATGGCCCGCAACCTCGAACTGACCCAAGGCCTGGTGCTGGCCGAAGCGGTGAGCATCGTCCTCGCCCAACGCGTCGGCCGCGACACCGCGCATCATCTGCTCGAGCAATGCTGCAAACGCGCAGTGGCCGAGCAGCGCCATCTGCGTGCGGTCCTCGCTGACGAGCCGCAAGTCACCGCCGAACTCAGTGGCGCTGAACTCGATGATCTTCTCAACCCCGCGCATTACCTCGGCCAGGCGCAAGTCTGGGTCGAGCGCGCGGTGGCTGAACACAACGCTTTGACTGTCTGAAGGAGAGGGCTGTGGCTTTCGTTCAACTCGCCGATGGCGAACTGCACTATGAAATTGAGGGCCCGGCGGAGGCGCCGGTGCTGGTGCTGTCCAACTCGCTGGGCACCGACCTGCACATGTGGGACGCGCAGATGCCGGCGTTCACCGAGCATTTCCGCGTGCTGCGTTTCGACACGCGCGGCCATGGGCAATCGCTGGTCACCGAGGGGCCGTACAGCATCGAACAACTCGGTCGCGACGTGCTCGGTCTGCTCGATGCGCTGCATATCGAGCGCGCGCATTTCTGCGGACTGTCGATGGGCGGGCTGATCGGTCAGTGGCTGGGGATCAACGCCGGGCATCGTCTGCACAAACTGATCGTGTGCAACACGGCGGCGAAAATCGGCGATCCGTCGGTATGGAATCCACGCATCGAAACCGTATTGCGCGACGGCCCGGCGGCGATGGTCGCACTGCGTGATGCCTCGATTGCGCGCTGGTTCACCCCGGACTTTTCCGCAGCCCATCCCGAGGCGGCGAAGAAGATTACCGACATGCTTGCCGCAACCAATCCACAAGGCTATGCGGCCAACTGCGCGGCCGTGCGCGATGCCGATTTCCGTGAACAACTGGCTTCGATCAACGTGCCGTTGCTGGTGATTGCCGGCAGCGAAGATGCGGTGACGCCGCCGTCCGGCGGGCACTTCATCCGCGACCACGTGCGCGGTGCCGAGTACGCCGAGTTCCATGCGGCGCATTTGTCCAACGTGCAGGCCGGCGCCGCTTTCAGCGACCGTGTGCTGGCGTTTTTGCAGGCTCAGTGAGGAAGAATTTGTGGACGAGAAACAACGTTACGACGAAGGCATGCAAGTACGCCGCGCGGTGCTGGGCGATGCCCACGTCGATCGCAGCCTGACCACGCTGACCGAGTTCAACTCCGAATTCCAGGAGATGATCACCCGCCACGCCTGGGGCGACATCTGGACCCGCCCGGGCCTGCCCCGTCATACCCGCAGCCTGATCACCATCGCCATGCTGATCGGCATGAACCGCGAGGGCGAACTGAAACTGCACCTGCGCGCGGCGGCCAACAACGGCGTGAGCCGTGGCGAGATCAAGGAAGTGATCATGCAGAGCGCGATCTACTGCGGCATCCCGGCGGCGAATGCGACGTTTCATCTGGCGGAGTCGGTGTGGGATGAGCTAGGAGTCGAATCCCGGGATTGATGGCGCCCGAAATTACGCCTTCGCGAGCAAGCTCGCTCCCACATTGGAGTTGTGTCGATCACAAAACAAATGTGGGAGCGAGCTTGCTCGCGAAAGCGGCAGACGCCGTGATGTGTTAATCAGCACATGCACTCAAACCCGGGCGACAATGAATATCCGCTTGAACGCAAACAACGTATGCCCATCCTCCTCTTGCGGATAATGCTCATGCACCCGCATCAGGTAGTGATAGATGAATCGCGCCTGCTGCGCTGAATCCAGCGCCTGCATGACTGGTCTTAACGCCGAGACCTTGATCCAGTCATACACCGGCGATTTGGAGTCGACCACTTGCAGTTGTTCGGTCTCCCAAATGTCCAGCGATGCGGTCATTGGCGCGAGCAGACGGTAGTAGTCCTCCAGCGTCAGTAGCGGCCGCGCGGCCATGCGCCGGCGCAGTTCCGGTGTGCCCAATGGTGCGCCCCCGGGGCCGGCGTCCTCCAACGTTTGCAGCATCAACCGATACCACAACGCATCGCGCCAATCCGGCATGTGCGCTGCGAGGCAGCCGCCAGGATTCAAATAGCCGAGCAGGCGCGGCAGCAAGGTTTCGTGGTCATCGAGAAAATGCAGCACAGCGGCGGCGAACAACAGATCCGCCGGTTGCTCAGGCTGCCAGTCCAGCAGATCAGATTGTTTCCACAAGGCCTTGATCGGCAGGCTTCGGGCCTCGTTGAGCATCTGCGCCGAGCTGTCGATGCCCTGCAAATGCGCACGCGGCCAACGCTTGGCCAGCAACTGCGTAGCGATGCCGGTGCCGCAGCCCAGATCGTAAATGCGTTGGGGGTTTTGCAGGTCGATACGGTCGAGCAATTCGTTGACCGGACGTTGTCTGAGACGGGAAAACTGTTGGTACGCCTTGGCGTCCCAATCGGATGCAGTGGTGCGGCGCGTGATCATGAGGTGATCCTCCGGTGATCAGATGGTGTCTTCCGATGACAACCTGGTGCACAGCTGGAGACCGACTACGAAACGGAAGCGTGAAGGGTTGGAGCACCTGAGTCCTTCAGGTTTGCTCACTGTAACTGTCGCCCGCAAAAGCGCTACATGGCCTGACCAATGGCATGCATCTGTGATGGGAATCAAATGTGGGAGCGAGCCTGCTCGCGAAGGCCATTTCATATTCGACAGAAATGTCGACTGAAGCTGCGCTTTCGCGAGCAGGCTCGCTCCCACAGTGGGGCATGTGTGGTTAGAGAAGGCTGATCGGGTAGCTGACGATCAGGCGATTTTCATCGAACTCGTTGTTGCTGAAGTCGCGACGCATGGTCGAGTTGCGCCATCTGACGTTCAAATCCTTCAACGTGCCGCTCTGCACCGTGTAACCGAGTTCCGATTCGCGACCCCATTCCTTGCCGTCGGTGATCGTCCCGGTGTGCACGTTGTCGCCGCTGATGTAGCGGTTCATCAGGGTCAGGCCAGGGATGCCCATGGCGGCGAAGTTGTAGTCGTGGCGCAACTGCCAGGAGCGTTCCTGAGCGTTGTCATAACTGGCGTTGTAGCTGTCGTTGGCCAAGGTGCCGCCGCTGGTGCCGTTGACGCGCATCCAGGCGCTGTCGCCGGTCAGTTTCTGCAGGCCGAGGTAGAACGTGTTGCCGCCGTACTTGGCCGAAAACATGCCGTACCAGGTCTTGTTGTCCAGATCGCCGGCACGCGCGCTGCCATCTTCCTTACCGTAGAAAAAGCCGAGGTTGGCGCCCAGCGTCCAGTCGCCGAGCGGCTGACTGTGCAGCACATTGAGGTACTGCTGGCTGTAGATGTCCTTGAGTTGCGCGTTCCACAGGCCGATCTGTGTGCGCTTGTCGTTGAACAGGTATTCGCCGCCCTGGAAGTTGAAACGATCAGAGGTGAACGCGGCTTTGCCGGTCATCGACATGTCGCTCATGCTGCTGTCGTCGCGCGGGCTGTTGGCGCGGAACTGGCCGCCATAGAGGGTCAGGCCGGCGATTTCCTTGGAGGTGATCTGGCCGCCACGGAAGGTTTGCGGCAGCGAGCGACCGTCGTCCGAACGCAGAATCGGCAATACCGGCATCCACTCGCCGACCTTCACCTCGGTCTGGGACAGTTTGGCTTTGAAAGCGACGTTGGTGCGGCCGAAGTTGTCCGCCGGGCGGCCGTCATGGTCCAGCGGCAACAACTGCGTGCCGCCCGTGCCTTTACCGCCATCGAGCTTGATCGAATACAGCCCGAGTACGTCCATGCCGAAACCGACCGTGCCTTGGGTAAAGCCGGATTTGGCGTCGAGGATGAAACTCTGCGTCCACTCTTCAGCCTTGCCCTGGGTTTTGGTCGGGTTGGTGAAGTTGCGGTTGATGTAGAAGTTGCGCAGGTTCAGGTTGACCTTGGCGCCTTCAACGAAGCCGCCTTCTTCGGCGCTGGCTGGCAGGGCCAGACCGGCGATGGCCAGGGCGATCACAGCGGGCAATGTGTAGGGCACAGGGAAAACTGTCATGGACTTGGGTCTCTCTTGTTTTTTTAGGGCGTACGGGTGCGCTGCGGCCGGTTTTCGGGGTGCAGACTTGGAAAGTATTCAGGGGTGAAACGATGGCAATCAGCCGGACGGGGCAGGGCGCGGGAGCATGGTGTCGAACCTGTTGTTATTGGTTTTGTGGAGCGAATGGTGCGGGGGGCGGATGTTGGGATTCAATTGGGAAAAGCGGGTTTTGGGCGATTATCGAACAGCATTGAAGATCAAAAGATCGCAGCCTTCGGCAGCTCCTACAGGGCAACGCATTTCAAATGTAGGAGCTGCCGAAGGCTGCGATCTTTTGATTCTCAGGCAACAAAAAGCCCACCAATCGGTGGGCTCCTTGTATTCAGCCGATGATGATCAGAACAGCTTCATCTTCGGGGCTTCTTTTTTCAGCGCTTCGTTCTGCGCGGTCTGCGCATTCCAGCCACCGCCCAGGGCCTTGTACAGGTTGACCGCACTGGTCAGCTGCGCGAGGCGGTCGGTGATCAGCGCTTGTTGTGCGCTGAACAACTGACGCTGGGCATCGAGGAAGGTCAGGTTGCTGTCGACGCCGATGCGGTAGCGACGTTCGGCCAGGCGGTAGTAATCCTGGTTGGCCTGAACGAAGTCACGCTGCGCTTGCAGCTGCTCGGTGTAGGTCTGGCGGGCGGCGAGGCCGTCGGCGACTTCCTGGAAGGCCGTTTGAATCGACTTTTCGTAGTTCGCCACGCCAATGTCCTTCTGGATCTTGGCGTAGTCGAGGCTGGCGCGCAGGCTGCCGGCGTTGAAGATCGGCAGGTTGATCTGCGGCTGGAACAGCCACGTCCCCGAGCCACCCTTGAACAGACCGGACAGATCCGGGCTCAGGCTGCCCGCGTTGGCGGTCAGGCTGATGCTCGGGAAGAACGCTGCACGGGCCGCACCGATGTTGGCGTTGGCCGCCTTCAGGTTGTACTCGGCCTGGAGGATGTCCGGACGACGTTGCAGCAGGTCCGAAGGCAGACCGGCCGGCACATCGCTGAGCAGATCATCGGACAGCGGTTTGGCCGTTTGCAGGTTGGCCGGAATACCGGTGCCGAGCAGCAGGGTCAGGCTGTTTTCGTCCTGCGCGACCTGGCGGGTATAACGCGCCAGTTGCGCCCGGGCGTTTTCCACGGAAGTGCGCGACTGCGCCAGATCCAGCGCCGAAGCCACACCGACTTCGTTGCTGCGGCTGGTCAGCTTGTAGCTTTCTTCGAAGGCACCGAGGGTGTCCTGCGTCAGCTTGAGCAGTTCCTTGTCCGCCTGCCAGGTCAGGTAGGCGTTGGCGACGTTGGCGACCAGACTGATCTGCGTACTGCGGCGTGCTTCCTCGGTAGCGAAGTACTGTTGCAGCGCTTGCTCGCTCAGGCTGCGCACCCGACCGAACAGGTCGAGTTCGTAGGCGCTGACGCCTACGGTCGCGGAATACGAACTGCTGATCATCGACTCGCCGGTCTGCGAGGCACGGGCCGGCAGACGCTGGCGGCTGCCGGCGGCATTGGCCGACACTGCCGGGAACAGGTCGGCGCGCTGGATGCGGTACTGCGCCGCGTAAGCGTCGATGTTCAGCGCCGCGACACGCAGGTCGCGGTTGTTTTCCAGGGCGACCTGGATCAGCTGTTGCAGGGCCGGGTCATGGAAAAACTGCTTCCAGCCCTGTTCGGCAGCGGCTTGCGCCGGAGCCTGGGCCGGCGAGTACGCCGGCCCCTGCGGGTACTGGCCTGCGACCGGAGCCTCAGGCTGCTGATAGTCAGGTATCAGCGAGCAACCGCTCAGCACGAAGGCGGCGACTGCGATGGAGAGTAGCGACTTGCTCATTGGCCAGCCTCTTTAGGAGTTTCAGTAGTGTCATCCGCGTCGGTCTTTTTGCGCCGACCGATGGACGACACAGTAACGAAGAACAGTGGGACCCAGAAGATCGCCAGGATCGTGGCCGTGAGCATACCGCCAATCACGCCGGTACCGATCGCGTGCTGACTGCCTGAACCGGCGCCGGTGGAAATCGCCAGCGGCACAACACCGAGAACGAAGGCCAGCGAGGTCATGATGATCGGGCGCAGACGCATGCGGCAGGCTTCGATTGCCGCTTCACGCAGGCTGCGTCCCTGTTCATGCAGTTCCTTGGCGAATTCGACGATCAGAATGGCGTTTTTAGCCGCCAGACCGATGGTCGTCAACAGACCCACCTGGAAGTACACGTCGTTGGACAGACCGCGCAGGCTGGTGGCCATCAGCGCACCGATGATCCCCAGCGGTACCACGAGCATGACCGCGATCGGAATCGACCAGCTTTCATACAGCGCCGCCAGACACAGGAACACCATCAGCAGCGACAGGGCGTACAGCGCTGGTGCTTGCGAGCCGGACAGACGTTCCTCGTAGGACAGACCGGTCCAGGATATACCGACACCGGACGGCAGCTTCTTGGCAATCGCTTCGACTTCAGCCATCGCTTCACCGGTGGAGTAGCCCGGCGCCGGAGCCCCGAGGACCTCGACCGCTTCCACACCGTTATAGCGCGCCAGCTTCGGCGAACCGTAGACCCACTCGCCCTTGGCGAACGCCGAGAACGGAACCATGGTGCCTTCGGCGTTACGCACGTACCACTTCTTCAGGTCTTCGGGGCTCATGCGCGAGTCCGGTTGGCCCTGCACGTAGACTTTCTTCACCCGGCCACGGTCGATGAAGTCGTTGACGTAGCTACTGCCCAGCGCGATCGACAGGGTGTTGTTGATGTCGCTGATGGTGATGCCGAGGGCACTGGCCTTCTCGTCGTCGATTTCCAGTTGGAACTGCGGCTCATCGTTCAGGCCGTTCGGACGCACCTGGGTCAGCACCTTGCTTTGCGCCGCCATGCCGAGGAACTGGTTGCGCGCTTCCATCAGTTTTTCGTGACCGATACCGGCGCGGTCTTGCAGGAACACGTCGAAACCGGTGGCGTTACCCAATTCCAGAACCGCTGGCGGGGCGAAGGCAAACACCATCGCGTCGCGGAAGCTGAAGAAGTGTTGCTGGGCACGCGCAGCGAGGTTGAACACGCTGTTGTCGGCGTTACGTTCGCCCCACGGCTTGAGCATGATGAACGCCATACCCGAGCTCTGCCCACGGCCGGCGAAGTTGAAGCCGGTCACGGTGAACACCGAAGCCACCGCGTCCGCCTCACCGCCGTCCTTGTTCGGACGCAGCAGGTACTCACGCATTTCGTCCACGACCACTTGCGTACGCTGGGCACTGGAACCGGCCGGGGTCTGCACCTGAGCGAACAGAACGCCCTGGTCTTCTTCCGGGAGGAACGCGGTCGGGATGCGGGTGAACAGCCAGATCATGCCCACCACGATCAACAGGTACGCCAGCAGATACGGCGCCTTGCGGGTCAGCATGTTGCCGACGCCGCGCTCGTAGCTGCGTACGCCACGGTCGAAATTGCGGTTGAACCAGCCGAAGAAACCTTTCTTGGGGGTACCGTGCTCGCCTTTCGGAATCGGCTTGAGCATGGTTGCGCACAGCGCCGGGGTGAAGATCAGGGCAACCAGTACCGACAGGGCCATGGCCGACACGATGGTGATCGAGAACTGCTTGTAGATCACACCCGTGGAACCACTGAAGAACGCCATCGGCAGCAGTACCGCCGAGAGCACGAGGGCGATACCGACCAGTGCACCCTGGATCTGGCCCATGGATTTCTTTGTCGCTTCCTTCGGTGACAAGCCTTCTTCGCTCATCACCCGCTCGACGTTTTCCACCACGACGATGGCGTCGTCCACCAGCAGACCGATGGCCAGCACCATGCCGAACATGGTCAGGGTGTTGATGCTGAAACCGGCGGCGGCGAGGATGCCGAATGTACCGAGCAGTACCACCGGCACGGTCATCGTGGTGATGACGGTGGCGCGGAAGTTCTGCAGGAACAGGAACATCACCAGGAACACCAGCGCGATCGCTTCGACCAGCGTGTGCACCACGCCTTTGATCGATTCGGTCACCACCGGAGTGGTGTCGTACGGGAACACCACTTCCATGCCTTGCGGGAAGAACGGCTTGAGGCTGTCGATGGTGTTGCGCAGCGCTTTGGCCGTATCGAGGGCGTTGGCGCCGTTGGCCAGTTTCACCGCCAGACCGGAAGCCGGGCTGCCGTTGAACTGGGCACTGATCGCGTAGTTCTCGCCGCCGAGGCCGACTTCAGCCACGTCTTTGAGGCGAACCTGCGAGCCGTCCTTGTTGACCTTGAGCAGGATTTCCTTGAACTGCTCGGCGGTCTGCAGACGGGTCTTGCCGATGATCGTCGCGTTCAGTTGCTGGCCCTGCACGGCAGGCAAGCCACCGAGCTGACCGGACGACACCTGGACGTTCTGCGCAGCAATCGCATTCTTCACGTCGACCGGGGTCAGGTTGAAGTTGTTCAACTTGGCCGGGTCGAGCCAGATACGCATCGCGTACTGCGCACCGAAGACCTGGAAGTCACCGACACCGGCGGTCCGCGAGATCGGGTCCTGCATGTTCGACACGATGTAGTTGGACAGGTCGTCCTTGGTCATGCTGCCGTCACGCGACACCACGCCGATCACCAGCAGGAAGTTCTTCACTGCCTTGGTCACGCGGATACCCTGTTGCTGCACTTCCTGCGGCAGCAGCGGGGTGGCCAGGTTCAGCTTGTTCTGGACCTGAACCTGCGCGGTGTCGGAGTTGGTGCCTTGCTCGAAGGTCGCGGTGATGGTCATGCTGCCGTCGGAGTTACTTTCCGACGACACATAACGCAGGTTGTCGATACCGTTGAGCTGTTGCTCGATGACCTGTACCACGGTGTCCTGCACGGTTTGTGCGGACGCGCCTGGGTAGGTCACCTGGATCGCAATGGCCGGTGGCGCAATGCTCGGGTATTGGTTGATCGGCAATTTCAGGATCGAAAGTGCCCCGACCAGCATGATCACCAGGGCGATTACCCAGGCGAAAATCGGACGGTCGATGAAGAATTTTGACATGGGTTACTCCCCTTTGCCGCCGGCGGCTTTGTCAGCTGCCTGTGCGGGGGCCGGGTTCTTGGTGCCGACGTTAGTCGCCTCGGTCGCTTTGACCTCGACGCCCGGTTTGACGTACTGCAGCCCTTCGGTGATCAGACGATCGCCGGCTTTCAGGCCGTCTTCGATCAACCACTGGCTGCCGACGGTGCGGCTGGCCTTGAGCTGACGCAGTTCGACCTTGTTGTCGGCGCCGACGACCAGTGCGGTCGGGGTGCCTTTGAGGTCGCGGGTCACGCCTTGCTGTGGCGCGAGGATCGCTGCGCTGTTGACGCCGGCCTGCAACTGGGCGTGGACGAACATGCCTGGCAGCAGGGTGTGATCCGGGTTGGGGAACACTGCGCGCAGGGTCACCGAGCCGGTGGTCTGGTCAACCGAGACTTCGGAGAATTCCAGCTTGCCGTCGAGCTTGTACTGGCTGCCGTCTTCCAGGGTCAGCTTGACTGCGGCGGCGTTGTCGCCAGCCTTCTGCAGACGCCCACTTTCCAGTTCGCGGCGCAGTTCCAGCAGTTCCACCGACGACTGGGTGACGTCGACGTAGATCGGGTCGAGCTGCTGAATCACTGCCATTGCATCGGCCTGGCCATTGCTTACCAGTGCGCCTTCGGTCACCGAAGAGCGGCCGATACGGCCGGAGATCGGCGCATAGACCTTGGTGTAACGCACGTTGATCTGCGCAGTCTGAAGCGACGCTTCCGATTGCAGGCGGTTGGCCAATGCGGTGTCGTATTCCTGACGGCTTACGGCTTGCTCATCGACCAGTTGCTTGTAGCGGTCGGAGATCGACTTGGTCGAACGCAGGTTGGCTTCGGCACTTTTCAGCGTCGCTTCATAGACCGACGGATCGATCTGATAAAGCTGCTGACCGGCTTTGACGTCGGCGCCTTCCTTGAACAGACGCTTGAGAATGATGCCGTTGACCTGCGGGCGAACTTCAGCGATGCGGAACGCACTGGTGCGGCCCGGAAGTTCCGAGGTCAGGGTAAAGGCTTGTGGTTGCAGGGTGACGACGCCGACCTGAGGAGGCGGAGCGGCAGGGGCCGCTTCTTCCTTTTTACATCCGCTGAGCAGCGATGCCAGGGCGACGGCAGTGACCAGAGCGGTAACAGCTGGCTTGAATTGCATGAAGATCCTCGGGTCAGGCGCGCAAGAAGCGCACAAGAAGTGTGAAAGAGTAAAAATCGGGCACCGGGTGGATAAGTAGCTTGCTAAGTAATATACTTACGTTCATGGTTGTTTGTAAACACCTGCGCCGCGTACCCACCCTGATACAAAAGTCGTCGCAAGGTTTGAAATTGTAGGCCGGGGAGTCGATTCACGAGAGATCGCCCCCTCTTTATTCAGCGGATATTCAGCCATCCCTGAAACATCCTGTTTGAGGTTTTACTGCCATGGTCCGTCGTACCAAAGAGGAAGCTCAGGAAACCCGCAGCCAGATTCTGGAAGCGGCCGAGAAAGCCTTTTATGAAAGGGGGGTTGCCCGCACCACCCTGGCGGACATCGCGACCCTCGCCGGCGTGACGCGTGGCGCCATCTACTGGCATTTCAGCAACAAGGCCGATCTGGTCCAGGCCATGCTCGACAGCCTGCACGAACCGCTGGATGAACTGGCCAAGGCCAGCGAAAGCGAGGACGAACCGGACCCGCTGGGCTGCATGCGGCAGTTGCTGATTCATTTGTTTCATCAAGTTGCACTGGACCCGAAAACCCGGCGCATCAACGAAATTCTGTTTCATAAGTGCGAATTCACCGATGAAATGTGCGATCTGCGCCAGCAGCGCCGGACGGCCAGTCTCGATTGCAACGTGCGCATCGGCCTGACCCTGCGTAATGCGGTGAATCGCGGCCAGTTGCCGGAAGACCTCGACACTGCCCGCGCGGCGATCAGCATTCATGCCTACATCGACGGCCTGCTGTACGGCTGGCTGCTGGCCCCGGACAGCTTCGAACTGCATGCCGAGGCTGAACGCTGGGTCGACACCGGGCTGGACATGCTGCGCCTGAGCCCAAGCCTGCGCAAATGAAACAAAATGCGCAATTGCCCGGCAGGATGTCAATCAGCCGCCATGGCTGATGATCGCGGCGGGGAGTTTAAACGTAGCGAGTCGTGGATTTTGTAGGGAAATTGTGTCGCTCTTGTGAAACCGTGTTTCGCCGCTTTCCCCTCACCCTAGCCCTCTCCCTGTATGTACCGGGGACATGGTGGACACATTTTCGGAGACATGGTGGACGGTTTTAGATCTTCTTACCTGCCGTCACGATCTGCAAGTTCAAGTCGATTCGAGCGACACGATGTCTACTCCAGTAGACATCGTGGATACCGTCCTCCGTCGTCTCCCTGATCGCTATGCACCTGCCATAAAAAGCCTTTCCGATCTTGTATTCCCGATTCCTCCAGAAGATTTCGCCTCCCACCTGTACCTTCCTGACCACATCTGCGTCGT
>NZ_JASCPT010000039.1:0-42176 GCF_029959775.1 Pseudomonas sp. PS01270
CGAGCAGGCTCGCTCCCACATTGAAATGCGTCCGCTGTGGGAGCGAGCCTGCTCGCGAAGGCCGCGCCGCGTTTTCGAATGCGTTTGTTGTCCTGTTGGTCAGCAATTTGCATTGGCCCTGAGCACACACAACAAAATGGAGTTCGGGTTTATGCCAATACGTCCGCTGCACAAACTGCTGTACGCCGCCATCGGTCTGGGAATCAGCCTGAGCGCCAGCGCTGCCGATCCGCTGAAGGTCGGCTTCGTCTACATCGGCCCGATCGGTGACCACGGCTGGACGTATCAGCACGAACAGGGGCGCAAGGCCCTGGCGGAAAAACTCGGCACGCAGATCACCACCAACTACGTGGAAAACGTCGCCGAGGGCGCCGACGCCGAGCGGGTGATCCGCAACATGGCCAAGGACAAATATGACCTGATCTTCACCACGTCTTTCGGCTACATGAACCCGACAGTGAAAGTCGCCAAGCAATTTCCCAAGGTGACGTTCGAACACGCCACCGGTTACAAGCAGGACAAGAACCTCGGCACCTACCTGGCGCGCACTTACGAGGGCCGTTACGTCGGCGGTTTCCTCGCGGCGAAGATGACCAAGACCAAGAAGATCGGCTATGTCGCCTCGTTCCCGATTCCGGAAGTGATCCGCGACATCAACGCCATACAGCTGGCCCTGAACAAGTACAACCCTGGCACCGAAATCAAAGTGGTGTGGGTCAACTCCTGGTTCGATCCGGGCAAGGAAGCCGACGCCGCCAATGCGCTGATCGATCAGGGCGTTGATGTGGTGTTCCAGCACACCGACAGCCCGGCGCCGATCCAGGCTGCCGAACGGCGCGGCGTGTATGCCGTGGGCTACGCCTCGGACATGGCCCACTTCGGCCCGAAAGCGGTGCTGACCTCGATCGTCAACGACTGGGCGCCGCACTACATTCAAGCGACGCAGAGCGTGATCGATCACACCTGGAAATCCCAGGATTACTGGGGCGGGTTGAAGGAAGGCACAGTGGAACTGCCGATCAGCGATCTGGTGCCGGCGCCGGTGAAAACCGAAGCCGAGCAGTTGATCGCCGACATCAAGAGCGGCGCATTGCAGCCGTTTACCGGGCCGATCAGGGATCAGGCCGGTGTGGAAAAAATCCCCGCGGGCGTGAGCGCGACCAATGCGGAACTGGCTTCGATGAATTATTACGTTGAGGGCAGGACGGCCGAGACGCCGAAGTAGCCCCCCGATTCACCACACAAAACCCTGTGGGAGCGAGCCTGCTCGCGAAAGCGGTGTGTCATTAAACAAAAATGTTCTCTGACACTCCCTCTTCGCGAGCAGGCTCGCTCCCACATTGGAAACACAGCGTATTCAAGGATTGTGTATGGATCAGCTTCCGATCATTGATATCAGCCCGCTCTATGGCGACGACGAAAACGCCTGGCCCGCCGTGGCCGGGCAGATCGACCAAGCCTGTCGCGAGTGGGGCTTTTTCTACATCAAGGGCCATCCGATCTCGGCGCAGCGCATCGACGATCTGCTCGATCACGCCCAGCGCTTCTTCGCCCTGCCAGCCACAGAAAAACTGAAGATCGACATTACCCAGACCCGCCATCATCGCGGCTACGGTGCGATTGCCACCGAGCAACTGGACCCGGACAAACCCAGTGACCTCAAAGAAACCTTCGACATGGGCCTGCACTTGCCGGACGAACATCCCGAGGTGCTCGCGGAAAAACCCTTGCGCGGCCCCAATCGGCATCCGGCGCAACCCGGCTGGGAAAGGCTGATGGAGCAGCATTACCTCGACATGCAGGCGCTGGCGCAAACCCTGTTGCGGGCGATGACCATTGCGCTGGGCATCGAGCGCGACTTCTTCGATTCGCGCTTTGTCGACCCGGTCAGCGTGTTGCGCATGATCCATTATCCGCCGCGTCACACCGCCAGCTCCGCCGAGCAACAAGGTGCCGGCGCCCATACCGATTACGGCTGCATCACCCTGCTCTATCAGGACAGCGCCGGCGGTTTGCAGGTGAAGAACGTCAATGGTGAATGGATCGACGCGCCACCGATTGACGGCACGTTCGTGGTCAACCTCGGCGACATGATGGCGCGCTGGAGCAACGACCGTTATCGCTCGACGCCGCACCGGGTGATCAGCCCGCTGGGCGTGGATCGTTATTCGATGCCGTTCTTCGCCGAACCGCACCCGGACACGCGCATCGAATGCCTGCCCGGTTGCCAGGACGCCCAGCACCCGGCGAAATATCCGACCACCACCTGTGCCGAATTCCTGCTGTCGCGCTTCGCCGATACCTATGCCTATCGTCGCGAGCAAGAGGCGGTTTGATCGATCACCTGGTCAGGTTTTGCCAATTGTTGCGGCCAGCCTCTGTAGAATGCCGGCATTGCACCTGATGAGAAAAGACTATGTACGACTGGCTCAACGCCCTGCCCAAAGCCGAACTGCACCTGCATCTGGAAGGTTCGCTGGAGCCTGAACTGCTGTTCGCCCTGGCCGAACGCAACAAGATCGCCCTGCCGTGGAGCGACGTCGAAACCCTGCGCAAGGCCTACGCCTTCAACAATCTGCAGGAATTTCTCGACCTGTATTACCAGGGCGCCGATGTGCTGCGCACCTCGCAGGATTTCTACGACCTGACCTGGGCCTACCTGCTGCGCTGCAAAGCGCAGAACGTGATTCATACCGAACCATTCTTCGATCCGCAGACCCACACCGACCGGGGCATCCCGTTCGAAGTGGTGCTCAACGGCATCGCCGCCGCGCTCAAGGATGGCGAGACGCAACTGGGCATCAGCAGCGGTTTGATCCTCAGCTTCCTGCGCCACCTCAGCGAAGACGAAGCGCAGAAAACCCTCGATCAGGCGCTGCCGTTCCGTGATGCGTTTGTCGCGGTCGGGCTCGACAGTTCCGAGATGGGCCACCCGCCGAGCAAATTCAAACGCGTCTTCGATCGCGCCCGCGACGAAGGTTTCCTCACCGTCGCTCACGCTGGTGAAGAAGGCCCGCCGGAGTACATCTGGGAAGCCATCGACCTGCTGAAAATCCAGCGCATCGACCATGGCGTACGCGCGATCGAAGACGAGCGCCTGATGCAGCGGATCATCGACGAGCAGATTCCGCTGACCGTATGCCCGCTGTCGAACACCAAACTCTGCGTGTTCGATCACATGTCGCAGCACAACATCCTCGACATGCTCGAGCGCGGCGTGAAGGTCACGGTGAACTCCGATGACCCGGCGTATTTCGGTGGGTACGTGACCGAGAACTTCCATGCGCTGCACGAGCATCTGGGCATGACCCAGGATCAGGCCAAGCGCTTGGCGCAGAACAGCCTGGATGCGCGGTTGGTAAAACCGTAAGCAACACCGCATCACCTGCATAACCCAATGTGGGAGCGAGCTTGCTCGCGAATACGGTGTGTCATCCAACACAGATGTTGTTTGATACACCGCTTTCGCGAGCAAGCTCGCTCCCACAGTTTTGATCAGCGTTAGCCTGTGACTTTGGTTTCAGTAAGCTCTTCCAGGGTCTTGCCCCGCGTCTCCATCCCGAACAGCCACACCACGCCCGCCGCGATCGCGAAGCACGCCGCGCCGAGCGCGAACACCCCGCCCTGCCCGGTAATCGGGAACACCAGCCCGGTCACCAGTGGCCCGAGCAGCGAGCCGACGCGGCCGATGGCCGAGGCGAATCCCGAGCCGGTTGCCCGTGCGGAAGTCGGGTACAGCTCCGGCGTGTAGGTGTAGAGCACCGCCCACATGCCGAACAGAAAGAACTGCATCAACAAGCCGGTGCCGATCAGCAACGCCACGTTGCCGCCGAACACCGCGCTCTGCCCATACAGAAACGCCATCACCCCGCCACCGAGCAGGGTGACGA
Source organism: Pseudomonas sp. PS01270 (assembly GCF_029959775.1). Classification (NCBI taxonomy): domain Bacteria; kingdom Pseudomonadati; phylum Pseudomonadota; class Gammaproteobacteria; order Pseudomonadales; family Pseudomonadaceae; genus Pseudomonas; species Pseudomonas sp. PS01270. Next base: position 3,891 of record NZ_JASCPT010000039.1, read on the forward strand.
TGCACACCGGTTTACGCCCCCAACGCTCGACCAACCATGCCGCCATGAGGAAGCCGGGAATCCCGCCGAGCGAGATCAGCACCGTGTAATACACCGATTGCGTCACGGCGAAACCCGACTGCTGCAGCAATGCGCTGAGCCAGGAAGTCAGCCCGTAGAAACCCAGCAATGCGAAGAACCACAGACTCCAGATCATCGTTGTGCGCTGGCGATATTGCGGCGACCAGATCTGCTTGAGTGCCGAGAAGAAATTGCCCGGTGGCGTCACCGTGCGAGGCAAACGAACAGGTTCCGGCAAGGCTGCACCGCCCAGCGAAGCACGCACTCGCGCTTCGATGCCGCTCAACACTTTGTCCGCGTCGGCGTCACGCCCGGCCTGTTCCAGCCAGCGCGGTGACTCGGGAATGAAAAAGCGGATCGCCAGGACAAACACCGCCGGCACTGCCAGCACCAGGAAAATATCGCGCCAGCCAATCAGCGGCAGCAGGAAGTACGAGAGCACACCCGCCGCGACAAACCCCAGCGGCCAGAAGCCGTCCATCAGGGCGATGTAGCGCCCGCGTCGTTGCGCCGGAATCAATTCCGACAGCATCGACTGTGCGATGGGAAACTCCATGCCCATGCCGATTCCGAGCAGGATGCGAAACAGCGTCAGCGTCTCCACCGTCTGCGCCGTCGAACACAGGTAACTGGCCACGCCCCACAACACGATGCTCCACTGAAACACCGGTTTGCGCCCGAAGCGGTCGGCGAGCATTCCCGACAGCGACGCCCCGAGCACCATGCCGAAGAAGCTCGAACTGGCCAGCAACCCCGCTTGCGCACTGCTCAGGCCGAACTCGGCTTTGATCGAGCCGAGCAGGAAAGTCATCATCGCCAGATCCATGGAGTCGAAGAAAAACGCCAAGGCAATGATGATGAAAATGACGCGGTGATAACCGCTGAGCGGCAGCCGTTCCAGGCGCTCAGCCGCACTAAAGCGTTGTGTATTCATGTTGTGCTCCCCCATCCGAGAAATCCCCGGATCGAGTGTGCGTCATGGTCATTCAGAGGTCGTACTGGATGCGACCTGTTCACAGCCGTGGACGACGTCAGCCTTCAGCTCATCGCCGAGCAACGCTCTAGAACGCTGTTTCCAGCTCGGTTTCCTTGGCAAAGCGATGGATTTCGCGCTGGCCGGTGGCGGTCAACTGCAAGGCGCGGGAATCGTTGGGCAAGGTCAGCCAGCCCGACTGCATGAACAACTGCAACAGCGCCGCGCCCAGTGAGCCGCCCATGTGCGGACGACGCTCGCTCCAGTCCGGGCAGGCGCAGGCGACCTGCACGTTGCGGTGGGCCAGGGCCTGGATGAACACTCCGCGCTGGGCCAGTCGGGTGGAGCCCTTGTGCGTCACCACCACCCGCTGCTCAAGCTGTTCGATCCAGCCGGCATCGAGCAGGCGCTGATACAGGTCGGCCGCCAAAGTACCGCCCAGATGATCGTCGCAGAACCGCGCACGCAACAGCGAAGACGGCGCCGCCTGTGGTCTGACCATGGGAGCCGTGCGTTTCAGCGCATCAGGGATTTGCCGTGGCGCGCTGGCAATGGTGGCGCTGGCCAGTGCTTCGATCGCCGCGCCGATTTCCGGTGCCGCCAGGCGAAAGAAGCGTTTGCGCCCACGCATTTCGATGTTCAACAGCCCCCCTGCGGACAGGCGTCCCAGATGGGCACTGGCCGACGACGGCGAGAGCCCGGCCAGCAGCGCCAGCTCTTCGGCTTGCCGGGCCGAGCCATCCATCAACGCCCACATCATCGCGCTGCGCTTGGGGTCGGCCAGCAATGTCGCGATCTGGCTGATGCACGGTGCATGTTCCATATGTTCACTCCCTGTTGAATCGTATCGTCTACCGCTCGGAGACATCCTGGCCGGTTATGGGGCATCGGCCAACACGCGAAAATCGCCCGGGATCGGTGGCAAGGGATGCCACCGACACCAGCTGCTCCGGCACACAACCTGGCAGCAGAAGTAGCAACCGTCACCAAAAGCCGGCAACGCGTTACGGGGTCTGCGCGCCGGGTGTCAGTGCAGGCATGAGGCGGGCGCTAGTATAAGCGGGTTAAGCCAGACGTCCTGCGCCTGGGCCTGGGCAGGTGGCGATTGTTCCTGACAGAAATTTCTCTAATTGCCTGCGACTAATGATCAACTTTGAGGAAACCGGGAAATTGGCTACTCAATTCGGCGCATCGGCTGGCGAGCATCTCCCTCAGCAGGTTCACCGGCTTACTCAATTGTGCGCGATGGGCGCACAACAGATTCAGCGGTGCGCGCTCACACAGCAGTTCCGGCATCAGCACTTTGAGGCGTCCGGCGAGCACATCGGCGCCGACGTCGAGCCAGGATTTGTAGGCGATACCGGCACCGGCCAGCGCCCATAGCCGCACGACGTCGGCGTCATCACTGAAGCGGTCACCACTCACGGTCAGGCCGACTTCACGCTTGCCATCGTGGAAACTCCAGTGGTCGTGGACGCGGCTGCCGAGCATGTACAAAAGGCAGTTGTGCTGGGCCAGCTGCTCAAGCTGGCGCGGTTCGCCATGCCGGGCCAGGTAATCGGGAGATGCGCACAACACGCGGCGATTGTGTGGCGCGATGGGCAAGGCGATCAGGCTGGAATCTTCCGGCTCGCCGTAGCGCAGGGCGATGTCCACCGGTTGCCGGAACAGGTCGGCGATGCGGTCGCCAAGCAGCAGGCGTACCGTCAGTTTCGGGTGTTCACGCTGGAACGCGTCGAGCCACGGCAGCAGCAGATTGCGACCGAAATCCGAGGGTGCTGACAGTTGCAGAATTCCGCTGACCTGGTCCTGTCCGCTGGCGAGCAGTCGACGGCCTTCGTCGAGATTGCTCAGGGCGGCGCGGGCGTATTCAAGGAAGCCTTCGCCCTCGGCGGTGAGGCGCAGGCTGCGGGTCGAACGCGCCAGCAACCTGGCACCGAGTTGTTGCTCAATGCGCTTCAACGCCGCGCTGGCCACCGCCGCAGACATGTCCATCACCCGTGCCGCCGCCGACAGGCTGCCCAGATCCGCCGCGCGAACAAACAACTGCAGGTCATCAAAACGCAGCATGCGCAGCCTCGATTATCAAAAAAATATTGAAAGAGACTGCTCTTTTAGCCGGTTTTATCGCGCAGAGAAATAGCCAATGATGGCCTCCATCGAATTCATCCCGATTTCCTTCTTCTATCAACTGTACGGAGCCATCCATGAAAGCCATTGCCTATTACGCGTCCCTGCCGATCAGCGACGCCAAGTCCCTGCAAGACATTGAACTGCCAGAACCGGTTGCCGGCCCGCGCGACCTCTTGGTGGAGGTCAAAGCCATCTCGGTCAACCCGGTCGATACCAAAGTGCGGCAGAACGTGGCGCCGGAAAACGGCGCGGCGAAAGTGCTGGGCTGGGACGTTGCCGGTGTGGTCAAGGCTGTAGGCAGCGAAGTCACCCTGTTCAAGGCGGGCGACAAGGTGTTCTACGCCGGTTCGATTGCCCGGGCCGGTGGCAATAGCGAGCTGCACGTGGTTGATGAGCGCATCGTCGGCCACATGCCCAAGTCCCTCGGTTTTGCCGAAGCCGCCGCGCTGCCGCTGACCGCGATCACTGCGTGGGAATTGCTCTTCGAGCGCCTGCAAATCAGCGAGGGCAGCAACGATGAAGGCCAGAGCCTGCTGATCGTTGGTGCGGCGGGCGGCGTGGGTTCGATCCTCACTCAATTGGCCAAGCAATTGACCGGCCTGAAAGTCATCGGCACTGCCTCCCGTGCGCAAACCCGTGACTGGGTCAGCGCACTCGGTGCCGATCTGGTCATCGATCACAGCCAGCCGCTGAGCGAAGAATTGAAGCGCGCCGGCATCGCCAGCGTGACCCACGTCGCCAGCCTGACCCAGACCGATCAGCATCTGGCGCAACTGGTCGAAGCCCTCGCGCCGCAAGGCAAACTGGCGCTGATCGACGATCCGAAGTCCCTCGACATCAGCCTGCTCAAGCGCAAGAGCCTGTCGCTGCACTGGGAGTTCATGTACACCCGCTCGCTGTTCGAAACGCCGGACATGATCGAACAGCACAAGCTGCTCAACCGCGTCGCTGAGCTGATTGACGCCGGCACTTTGAAAACGACGTTGGGCGAGCACTTCGGCGCGATCAACGCGGCCAACTTGCGCCGTGCCCATGAGCTGCTGGAAAGCGGCAAGGCCAAGGGGAAAATTGTTTTAGAAGGTTTCTAAAAAAATAAAGCCTCGCAACCGCTCGTGATGCCAGAGCGGTTGCGGGGCTTTTTGCCGTCAGTCGGTTGCTTGACCCTTGTCACAATTGCGCGGGTATCGGGGTCTACAATCGAAGCCTCTGCGATACATCTTTTACGCAAGGGAGGTCAGCAATGAAGATCCTGATAAAAGAAGTGGCAAAGTCTCAATGGCAGGTGCGTCTGGACCAGCACGTCGTGACCTTTCGCAGTGAAGCCGAGGCTCTGGCCTTCACTCGCACCCTCGAAGCGCGACTCTGCGCGCCCCACCGGATTCCCGAACCCAGCCAGCAGCGCGCCGTCGGCTGAGCTCCAAAGTCGAGCGTTCAGACCTGGGCTTGCGCCAGCGCCCGGGCATTCTGCAAGCGCCGGGTGAGCAGCGCGACGCTCACCACCAGCAGACCGCACAGGCTGATGACCATGGCCATCGGCACGGCGCTGCCATCGTGCAACACCCCCACCAACGCGGCGGCACCGGCGGCGATGCTGAATTGCAGGCAACCGAGCATTGCCGATGCACTGCCGGCACGGGCGCCCTGGCCGTTCATTGCGCAAGCCGAGGCGTTGGGAATGATGCAGCCGAGGCTGGCAATGCAGATGAACAGCGGAATCAGCAACGGCCACAACGCCTCTGGACGCATCGCGCCGACCGCCAGCAGCGTCAGCCCGGCGAGGAAGTACACCCACACCGCGCGCACCAGCAAGAACGCCGGGCCACGCTTGGCCAGCAGACGCGCATTGACCTGCGCCACCAGAATGAAACCCGCCGCATTGGTGCCGAACAGCCAGCCGAAGTGCTCGGCGGGTACACCGTAGAGCTTGATGAACACAAACGGTGAGCCAGCGATGTAGGCGAACATGCCGGCGATCGCGATGCCACCGGTCAGGGCATGGCCCAGATAGACCGAGTCCTTGACCAGTCGCGCGTACTGGCGCAACGCACCGGACAACGGCTGGCGCGGCACGTGGGCCGGCATGCTTTCCGGCAGCCCCAACGCCACCGCCAGACCCGCCGCCGCACTGAACCCGGTGAGCACCAGAAAGATCGACTGCCAACCCGTGGTGTTGACCAGCAGCCCACCGAGCATCGGCGCCAGAATCGGCGCCAGGCCCATCACCAGCATCAACTGGGAAAACACCTTCGCCGAGCCCACCGCATCGCACTTGTCGGCGACCACCGCACGGGAAATCACCATGCCCGCACAACCACCGAGTGCCTGGACGAAACGCGCGCCAATCAGCCATTCCAGGCTCGGCGCGTAGGCGCAGGCCAATGACGCAAGGGTGAACAGAGCAACGCCGCTGAGCAGCGGAAGCCGCCGGCCGAAACGATCGGAAATCGGCCCGTAAGCCAGTTGGCCCAGAGACAGACCGAGGAAGTACGCCGCCAGCGTCAGCTGGACATGCTGCTCATCGGTGCCGAACGCCAGCGCCATGGCCGGGAAGGCAGGTAAATAGAAGTCGATCGCCAAAGGACCGAAGGCGCTCAAGGCGCCGAGTATCAAGATCGTGCGGAAATTCATCAGGCATCCAGGTGGGCAAGTCGCAGCCCGACAGTCTAGCCGCGCCCGGACGCCTTGAACATTCCGATAGCTCGCTAACGATCAATTTCAGACGAGCTTCACCTCATAACCCTCTTCGCGGATCGCTTCGATCACCTGGTCGGCACTCAGCGCGCTCTCGACGCCGACTTCCTTGGCCGCCAGATCGACGCGCACGCTGGCCGCCGGATCCAGCGCCTGCACCGCAGTGGTGATGGCTTTGACGCAATGACCGCAGGACATGCCTTGAACGTTGAACACTTGCATGGGAAGACTCCTTTGAGTGAGGTTGCCGGCAGTCTCGAGCTTGCCACGATGGCAAGGTCAAGTTCTGCGAAAAACTGCCGGGCTGGCAATCGGCGTCGCGCTCGGCCAAGCTGCATGCATCAATGACTGGAATTCAGGAGATTCAGCCATGCGCTGGTCAGCTTTGGGCCTGTTTGGCTTGCTCAGCCTTTTCGCCGCCGTCCCGCAGGTGCAAGCCGCCGGCGAGGATTACGCGGTACTGATCATTTCCCGCGAGCGCCTCGAAGTGGCGACCTCGTGCGAAATCGGCGTGTACATCCAGGACCAGCTCTCGGCGCGCCTGTTCCAGGAGCAGAGCACTTCGTTCAACCTGCCACCGGGCAAGGTTTCGCTGCGCCTGAAACTGCTGCCGGGCCAGGCACCGGGTTGCAACCCCGGCATGCTCGCACCGGGTTCGCAGGAAGTCGTGCTGCATGCCGGCGATGTGCTGAAGTTCCGCCTGGCGATGAATGCCGAAGGCGTGTACCTGAAACCTGCAGGCCTCGGTTACTGAGCAGACACCCGATCCGTCGCCGATCGTTCCCACGCTCTGCGTGGGAATGCAGCCATGGACGCTCTGCGTCCCGAAGCGTGACGCGGAGCGTCACAGGAGGCATTCCCACGCGGAGCGTGGGAACGATCAACATCTTGCGGAATGGTGCTTGACCTTGCCCGCATGGCAAGGTTGATCCTGTAGACATCCACTACAGGGAGCGCGACCGATGTCCGAATCCACCACTTTCGATCTGCCGATTGCCGGCATGACCTGCGCCAGTTGCGCCGGGCGTGTCGAGCGGGCGCTGCGCAAGGTCAGCGGCGCCAGTGCCGTCAGCGTCAACCTCGCCACCGAACAGGCCCGGGTACAGGCGCCCGACGACAGCCTGCCGGCGCTGATGCAAGCCGTGGAGCGCGCCGGTTACAGCGTGCCCCGGCAAACCGTCGAATTGAGCATCGACGGCATGACCTGCGCGTCCTGCGTCGGTCGCGTCGAACGCGCCCTGAGCAAAGTCCCAAGCGTGAGCAGCGTCAGTGTCAATCTGGCCAACGAACGTGCGCACCTCGAATTGCTCGGCCAGGTCGATACGCAAACCCTGCTCGACGCGGTGAGCAAGGCCGGTTACTCGGCGAGCGTCTGGCAAGCTGAACGGCCACAGTCCGATGACCAGCAAAAACGCCTGCACCGCGAGCGCTGGGCATTGATCTGTGCGATCGCCCTTGCTCTGCCGTTGGTGTTGCCGATGTTGCTGCAGCCGTTCGGCATTCATTGGATGCTCCCGGCCTGGGCGCAATTCGCCCTCGCCACCCCCGTGCAATTCATCTTCGGCGCACGCTTTTATGTGGCGGCGTGGAAAGCCGTGCGCGCCGGCGCCGGCAACATGGACCTGCTCGTCGCCCTCGGCACCAGCGCCGGTTATGGCCTGAGTGTCTATGAATGGGCCAGCGCGGCGGGACGCATGCCGCATCTGTATTTCGAGGCCTCGGCGGTGGTCATCGCTTTGGTGTTGCTCGGCAAATATCTCGAAAGCCGCGCCAAACGCCAGACCGCCAGCGCCATTCGCGCTCTTGAAGCGTTGCGGCCGGAGCGGGCGATTCAAGTCATCGACGGGCGTGAGCAGGACGTTGCGATCAGCGCCCTACGCCTCGACGATCTGGTGCTGGTCAAACCCGGCGAACGCTTCCCGGTGGATGGCGAAGTCGTCGAAGGCCAGAGCCACGCCGACGAAGCGCTGATCAGCGGCGAAAGCCTGCCAGTGCCGAAACAACCGGGTGACAAGGTCACCGGCGGCGCGATCAACGGCGAGGGTCGTTTGCTGGTGCGCACCCAGGCGCTCGGCGCGGAAACGGTGCTGGCGCGGATCATTCGTCTGGTCGAAGACGCGCAAGCAGCGAAAGCGCCGATCCAGAAACTGGTGGACAAGGTCAGCCAGATCTTCGTGCCGACCGTATTGCTGATCGCCTTGGCCACGCTGATCGGCTGGTGGCTGTACGGCGCACCGCTGGAAACTGCGGTGATCAATGCCGTCGCCGTACTGGTGATCGCCTGCCCGTGCGCCCTCGGCCTCGCCACTCCGACGGCGATCATGGCCGGCACCGGCGTAGCGGCGCGCCACGGCATTCTGATCAAGGACGCCGAAGCGCTGGAGCGCGCCCATGAAGTCAGCAGCGTGGTGTTCGACAAGACCGGCACGCTGACCTCGGGCACGCCGCGTATCGCGCACTTCAGCGCGGTCGATGGTGACGAGAATAATCTGCTGACCTTGGCCGGTGCGTTGCAGCGCGGCAGCGAGCATCCTTTGGCCAAAGCGGTGCTGGATGCCGCCGCCGAACGCGGCTTGAACGTGCCCGATGTCAGCGACAGCCAGTCGCTGACCGGACGCGGCATCGCCGGCACGCTGGATGGCCGGCGCCTGGCGCTGGGCAATCGGCGGATGCTCGACGAAAGCGCCTTGAGTACCGGTGAATTGAGCGCATCCGCCGAGGCTTGGGAAAGTGAAGGCCGCACATTGTCGTGGTTGATTGAGCAAAGTCCTCAGCCGAAGGTGCTGGGTCTGCTCGCCTTCGGTGACACGCTGAAACCCGGCGCACTGCAAGCGGTGCAACAACTCGCCGCGCGGGATATCCAGAGCCACCTGCTGACCGGCGACAATCGCGGCAGCGCACGGGTGGTGGCCGAGGCCCTGGGCATCCGCAGTGTTCACGCCGAAGTGCTGCCTGCCGACAAGGCCGCGACCGTCGCCGAGCTGAAGAAAACCGGCGTAGTTGCCATGGTCGGCGATGGCATCAACGACGCCCCGGCCCTCGCCGCTGCCGACATCGGCATCGCCATGGGCGGCGGCACCGACGTCGCCATGCATGCGGCCGGCATCACCCTGATGCGCGGCGATCCGCGACTGGTGCCGGCGGCGCTGGAGATCAGTCGCAAGACCTACGCAAAGATTCGCCAGAACCTGTTCTGGGCCTTTGTCTACAACCTGATCGGCATTCCGTTGGCGGTGTTCGGCTTCCTCAATCCGGTGCTGGCCGGTGCGGCGATGGCGCTGTCAAGCGTCAGCGTGGTGAGCAATGCGCTACTGTTGAAAACCTGGAAACCCAAGGACCTGGAGGAACACCGATGAACATCGGCCAAGCGGCCCGGCAGAGTGGCCTGAGTGCAAAAATGATCCGCTATTACGAATCGATCGGCCTGCTCAAAGCGGCCAATCGCACCGACAGCGGCTACCGCGTGTACGGCAGCGATGACCTGCACACGCTGGCGTTTATCAAGCGCTCGCGAGATCTGGGCTTTTCCCTGGAAGAGGTCGGCAAGCTGCTGACCCTCTGGCAGGATCGCCAGCGCGCCAGCGCCGATGTGAAAGCACTGGCGCGCCAGCACATCGACGAGCTGAACCAGAAGATCCGCGAGCTCGGCGAGTTGCGGGACACCCTGCAGGATCTGGTCGAGCATTGCAGCGGCGACCATCGCCCGGACTGCCCGATCCTCAAGGAGCTGGCGTCGGGCTGCTGCGCGCAACCCGCTCGCGCCTGATCCGCAACAGCGTCACCACGCACAGGGTGCCGAGGGGAATGCCGTGGAACAGCATGACCACGGCCCCCGGCGTCCACCACGCGTAGAACGGCGCGGCGACCAGCATGCCGATGCCGAAACCGCTCATCTGCAGCAAGGTCAGCACGCTGAAAATCGGCAGGCGCAACGCCGCAGGTTCCCGTTGCAGCCGTGACATCAGGCTGACTTCGGACACCCCGTCGCCGAGCCCGGCCGGCAAGGCGAACAGCAGCAGACCGTAGAGGCTGTGCTGCTGGAACATCAGAATGAACCCGCAGGACATCAGCGCCACACCGCAGAAAAATCGTCTTTCAAGGTGACTGTTCTCCGAGCCTTTCAGGTGACTGGCGATGCGCGCGCCGAGGAGTTTGCCGCTGGCCCATACCGCAAGCGCCAGGCCCAAGGTCGTACTCGCTGCCTCGGGCGTGAGCAGTTTGGAAATGATCGGGAAGCCGACGTTGTGCGCGGCGCTGCCCAAGGTGTCGGCCATGGTCACCGCGAGCATGGCCGCGACCACAGGCGCTGAACGCAGGCCCTGCCGCAGCGCAAACCATTCACCGCGTTGCGGCTGTTCGCTGACATCGGTTTTTTCGAAACGCAGCGGCACGATCAACAGAGCCGCGAGCACATAGGTCAGCGCGTTGAGGGCGAAGACCGTTTCGAAACCAAAAGCAGCCACCAGCAACCCCGAGACCAGACTGCCGCCGACCATCGCCGCAGAAGAAGCTGAAGTAATCCAGGCATTGGCCTTGAGCAATTGCGCCGGCGCGATCAAACGCGGCAACTGGCTGTTGAGGCCGATGGCGAACATCGAATTGCCCAGACCGAGGCCGAAGGCAATCAACGGCAACAGCCATGCCTGCTGACTGGCCGGTGTGATCAACAGCAGCCCCAGCAGTGCGGCGCGCAACAGATCGAACGCAATCAGCGGCGCGCGGCCCTGCCAGCGCCGGTAGAAGCGCGTGCCGATCAGGCTGGCGAAAATTCCGCCACCGACGCGGCTGGCAAGGAAGATGCCGACGCTCATGGCGCTGTTACTCAGCAAATAAACGTAAGTGGCCAGCGCGACCATGTTGAGGAAGGCGCCGAAATCGGAGATCAGCCGGGCGGTTACGATCAGGTGGGTGTTGCGTGGGGTGGTCACATTCAGTCCTTGAGTGTGGTTGGAGCGCTGGACAGTAGACGCGAATAAGCCAGGATCCGAAAGCCCCCTCACCCTAGCCCTCTCCCAAAGGGAGAGGGGACCGATTGGGGGATATTTGGGAGATACACCGACCTGAACGTTTTTCTTTGAATCCATAATCGACTCGGTTTTTTCAGGTCGATGTATGGCTAAAGACACCTCGGTCGGCCCCCTCTCCCTCCGGGAGAGGGCTGGGGTGAGGGTGCTTTTTGACTCAAACAAAAAACGCGGCCGAAGCCGGGTTTTTCATCACGCGATCACTGCATCCACGGCGGTGGAGGCGGTTCTTCGGGTTTGCCTTTCGGCGCGTCGTCCGCCGCGCGAATGGCCTGCTTGCGTTCCTCGTCGAGGCGCGCCGCTTCGATTTCGCGCAGCACCCCGCCGACATCCGCCAGGTCCTCGGGATCGTCGAACTCGCCGGTCAGCACACTGTTCGGGTGCAAGGTGCCGGCTTCGTACAACGCCCACATTTCCTTGGCGTACTTGGTCTTCTTTAATTCCGGCGCGAAACGGCCGAAGTACGAAGCCATGTTGCCAACGTCACGCTCGAGCATGCTGAACGCGTGGTTGTTGCCCGCAGCGTCGACTGCCTGGGGCAGGTCAATAATCACCGGACCGGTCGGGGTCAGCAGCACGTTGAACTCGGAGAGGTCACCGTGCACCAGACCGGTACACAACATCAGCACGATCTGCGAAATCAGGAACGCGTGATATTCGCGCGCCTGATCCGGCTCCAGTACCACGTCGTTCAGACGCGGCGCGGCGTCGCCGAATTCGTCGGCCACCAGCTCCATCAACAGCACGCCGTCGAGGAAGTCATAGGGTTTGGGCACTCGCACACCGGCGCCGGCCAGACGGAACAGCGCCGCCACTTCGGCGTTCTGCCAGGCGTCTTCGGTCTCTTTGCGACCGAACTTGGACCCCTTCGCCATGGCCCGCGCCTGACGACTGTTACGAACCTTGCGGCCTTCCTGATACTCGGCCGCCTGGCGGAAACTGCGTTTATTCGCCTCCTTGTAGACCTTGGCGCAACGTAACTGATTGCCGCAGCGCACTACATAAACAGCTGCCTCTTTGCCACTCATCAGTGGACGCAGCACTTCGTCGACCAGACCGTCCTCGATCAGGGGTTCAATGCGTTTTGGAGTCTTCATCAGCTTTTATTGTGGGTCCTTTATTACCAAACACGCGAATGTCACTCGTTATACGGCAATCCTCGCCCGACGGGGAGGGGTTGCCGACCTGTGAACCTTGAGGATGCACACACTGTGCCGGATCAATCGCAGCGACCCGGGCGAATCATAGCCGAGACCGTGGCATTGATTGGTATCGGTCGGCAAGGGCATTTGCGACAGAATCTGACATGGTCGGTGAACTTCAGTTGCCCTCACCCCAGCCCTCTCCCAGAGGGAGAGGGGGCCGACCGAGGTGTCTCCCGTAATGCATCGACCTGAGAGACCGCAGCGCTTCTGGTTTGAATCGCAGCTTTGGATTCGGTGAAGGGCGCTCAGGTCGGCGTCGATCTCGAGCATCCCCCAATCAGTCCCCTCTCCCTTTGGGAGAGGGTTAGGGTGAGGGGCTTTTTCAGCGTTCAATGATCGCGGTGACACCCTGCCCGCCCGCCGCACAGATCGAAATCAACCCTCGGCCCTTGCCCGCCGCATCCAGCAGTTTGGCCAGGTTCGCGACAATCCGCCCGCCCGTTGCGGCGAACGGATGCCCCGCCGCCAGCGAACTGCCCTTCACATTGAGCCGACTGCGATCAATCGAACCCAGCGGCGCCTCGAGTCCCAGGCGGGTTTGGCAATATTCGGGATCTTCCCAGGCCTTGAGCGTGCACAGCACTTGCGCGGCGAAGGCTTCGTGAATTTCGTAGTAATCAAAATCCTGCAAGGTCAGGCCGTTGCGCGCCAGCAAGCGTGGCACGGCGTACACCGGCGCCATCAGCAGGCCCTCGGCACCGTTGACGAAATCCACCGCCGCCGCTTCGCCGTCGCGCAGATAAGCAAGGATCGGCAAACCGCGCTCTCTGGCCCATTCCTCACTTCCCAGCAACACCACCGAAGCGCCATCGGTGAGCGGCGTGGAATTGCCGGCCGTCAGCGTGCCCTTGGCGCTTTTCTCGAAGGCCGGTTTCAGCGTGGCGAGTTTTTCCAGGGTCAGGTCCGGGCGCAGATTGTTGTCGCGGGTCAGGCCGAGGAACGGCGTCATCAGATCGTTGTGCCAGCCTTCGCTGTAGGAAGCGGCGAGTTTGTGGTGGCTTTCGAGGGCCAGTTGATCCTGTTCTTCGCGGGGAATATTCCAGGTCTGCGCCATCAGCTCACAGTGCTCGCCCATCGACAGGCCAGTGCGTGGCTCGCCGTTGCGCGGGAATTCGGGGATCAGGTGCTGGGGGCGCAACTGCAAAAGGGTTTTCAGTTTGTCGCCGGTACTCTTGGCGCGGTTGGCCTGTAGAAGAATCCTGCGCAGGCCTTCGCTGACGCTGATCGGCGCGTCGGAGGTGGTGTCGACGCCGCCGGCAATGCCGCAGTCGATCTGGCCGAGGGCGATCTTGTTCGCCACCAGCAACGCCGCCTCCAGACCGGTGCCGCAGGCTTGCTGAATGTCATAGGCCGGTGTCGTCGGAGACAAGCGCGAGCCGAGCACGCATTCGCGGGTCAGGTTCATATCCCGTGACAATTTAAGCACCGCGCCCGCCACCATTTCGCCGATGCGCTGGCCATGCAGGTTGTAGCGTTCGATCAAGCCTTCCAGCGCGGCGGTGAGCATCGCCTGATTGCTGGCCGTGGCGTACGGCCCGTTGGAGCGAGCGAAAGGGATGCGGTTACCGCCGATGATCGCGACGCGGCGCAGCTGGGTCATGAAAAGCTCCTGTTCCAAATGGTCGAAATTTGCCCAATCCCTGTGGGAGCGAGCCTGCTCGCGAAGAGGCCGGCACATTCAGCCTCTTCAGCGCCTGATACAGCGCCTTCGCGAGCAGGCTCGCTCCCACATGAACCGCATTTATCTGCAAGACCTGCTAAACCTGAGTGTTCAAGCGTAGGCCTTATTGCGCCGATCGAACGATTGATTGCCGTAGACAGTCCACACTTTGAACCCCAACTTCTGGAGAGCGTTCCATGTCTGACCGCTATATCGACTTCGCCAACTCATCCTTCGGCCATCGTCTGGTCGGGGCCTTGGGCCTGCCGTCGCCGGTGCGGCTGGAACGCTGGCAGGCGGGGCGTCTGCGGCCGATCGAGGGCGCCCTGTTGCTCGGTGGCGGGCCGCTGGCCGAACGGATCAGCGGGTTTGCCAACCGCTTGACCGATGCGATCTACAGCTATGGCACCGAGCCCTCGCTGGCCACTGCATGGATCCCCGGCCACGGGCCGAAACTCAAAGCGGTGGTGTTCGACGCCAGCGATTTGCAGCACACCGATCAGCTCAAGCAGTTGCGCGAATTCTTCCAGCCATTGATGAAGAATCTCGACCATAGCGCGCACCTGGTGATTCTCGGCCGTGCTCCGGAAAGCCTGGGTGATCCGTTCGCCTCCAGTGCGCAGCGAGCACTCGAAGGCTTCTCGCGCTCGCTGGCCAAAGAGCTGCGCGGCGGTGGCACATTGCAGTTGATCTACGTCGGCGAAGGTGCCGAGGATCAATTGGAAGGCCCGCTGCGATTTTTCCTCTCGCCGAAAAGTGCATTCGTTTCCGGCCAGGTGATTCGCCTGACCGCGTGCGCCACACCGGTGACTGACTGGACCCGCCCGCTGGCCGGGCGCAAGGCGCTGGTCACCGGTGCCGCGCGCGGCATCGGCGCGTCGATTGCCGAAACCCTCGCACGTGATGGCGCCGAGGTGATTCTGCTCGACGTACCGCCAGCCAAGACCGACCTCGAGGCCCTTGCCGCGCGCCTCGGCGGCCGGGCGATCACACTCGATATCTGCGCCGATGACGCCGCCGCGCAATTGATCGAACAGCTGCCCGACGGCCTCGACATCCTCGTGCACAACGCCGGCATCACCCGTGACAAAACCTTGGCCAACATGACCCCGGAATTCTGGGACGCGGTGCTGGCCGTCAACCTCAACGCGCCGCAAGTGCTGACCAAGGCGCTGCTCGACAGCGGCACCCTGCGCGACAACGCACGGGTGGTCTTGCTCGCCTCGATCAGCGGCATCGCCGGCAATCGCGGGCAAACCAACTACGCGGCGAGCAAGGCTGGCCTGATCGGTCTGGCCCAGGCATGGGCACCGACGCTGCTGGAACGCGGCATCAGCATCAACGCTGTCGCCCCGGGTTTTATCGAAACGCAAATGACCGCGCACATTCCGTTCGGCCTGCGCGAAGCCGGGCGGCGCATGAGTTCGCTGGGCCAGGGCGGTTTGCCGCAAGACGTCGCCGAAGCCGTGGCGTGGCTGGCGCAACCGGGCACGGGCGCGTTCACCGGCCAAGCGCTGCGGGTCTGTGGGCAAAGCGTTCTGGGGGCATAAAGATGAGCATCGAATGGCACACGCTGGATCGCGAACCGAGTCTGCCCGCGCTGTACTCGCGCGCAGCAACGCGACGCAAAATCACCGGTACGCAACTGCCCGACAGCGGCCTGCGCTGCTGGGTCGATATCGACGGCAAACGGCTGGCGGCTTATCGCAAGGTCTGCGGTTTCGTCGATGACGGCCTGCTGCCGCCGACCTATCCACACATCCTCGCCTTCGCCTTGCAGATGCAATTGCTCACGGCCAGGGATTTTCCGTTCCCGCTGCTGGGGCTGATTCACCTGAGCAACCGCATCCGCGTGCTGCGGCCGATGGGCGCGATCAGTCGCGCGCAAGTCAGCGTGCGTGTGCACAACCTGCAACCACATGCCAAGGGCGCGACGTTCGATCTGTTGACCACCCTGGACGATCAACTCGGGCCGCTGTGGGAAGCCGAAAGCCGGATGCTCTGTCGCGGGGTGAAACTCGAGGGCGAGGCGCTGGCCCAAGACTGGCAGCCGTCACAGGATTTGCTCGAAGTGACGCGCTGGACTGCGCCGGCCGATATCGGTCGCCAGTATGCGAAAGTCTCCGGCGACTACAACCCGATTCACCTCAGTGCAGCGAGCGCCAAACTGTTCGGTTTTCCCACCGCGATTGCCCATGGACTGTGGAACAAGGCGCGGACACTGGCGGCACTCTCCGATCACCTGCCCAAAGCCAACCTGGAAATCGCCGTGCACTTTCGCAAACCGGTGCGCCTGCCCAGTGAAGTGATATTGCTAGCCAGTGCCGCGGGCTCCAGCGGTGAGTTGCGCCTGATCGGTGCCGGCGACCTGGAACATATGGTCGGTCAGTGGCAACCGATCGCCTGATCTGGCGGGGCGGAAAACCCGTTAATTGTGTATATATCACTTAAGTTTTTCCGCGCCCTGCCCGCCGCTTTGCAAAAAACCGAGCCTTGAATATCAAGGCTTTTTTTTGCCCGTTTATTACCTGGGTATTAGTCCTTCGGCATAGCGCCGAGCCCTCTATATAAAGGGGTTAATACCAACTTGAGAATGGTGAAAAACCTGCCGTCGACTGAGATTACAGCCACGGACGAGGCATCGCCGACGACAGATCGGCGAGCCATCGAAGGCAACGTAACGTTGTGACAGGTGCAGGAATCTCAATCATGAAAACTCAAGTGATGTGGTCCAAATCGGCAATCGCGCTGGCACTGATTCTTTCGGTCGGCCTCGTCGGCTGCAGCAGCGGCGGTGGCGGTCATCGCAGCAGTTCGGGCAGCTCGACGGCGGACGGCACGGCGGGCACCGATGGCAGCGGTGGCGCGGGTGGCGGAACCGGCGGCGATACTGCCGGCACTGGTGGCACCGGCGGCACCGGTGGCGGTACCGCAGGCACTGGTGGAACAGGTGGCACTGGCGGAACCGGCGGTACCGGCGGCGGCACCGATCCGACCAACCCAACCAATCCGACAGACCCGACCGATCCCACCAACCCGACCAATCCCGCTGCACCTTCGCTGGTGACCACAACACTTGTTCAGGATGTCGGCAAAACCGTCAGCGGTGTCGGCGATGGCGTCGGCCAGATCGGCGATTCGCTGAGCACTGTTCCGGTCGCTGGCGGCATCGTGCAAAGCGTGGCCAACACCACCGGCAACGTGGTCAGCACCTTGGGCGATGGCGTCACTGATGGCATCGGCAAACTGGCCACTGACCCCAATGGCCTGACCACCACCGTGGCCTCGGTTGGCGGCGTGGTTGCCGATGTTGGCGACGGCGTGTCGGACCTCAGCGTCAAACTCAACACCGCGACCCGAAGCGTTCCCGTCGTTGGCGGTGTAGTCACCCGCGTGGCGCCGCTGGTCGATGGCATCGGTGAAAAAGTCACCATGCTTGGCGACACCCTCAACACCTCACTGACCAGCGGCCCGACCAGCCAGTTGACCAACAAGGTCGGCAGCGGCCTGGTGCCGGTGATCGCCATGGTCGAAAGCACCACCGACAAACTCGGCGTTACCACCGGCCTGGGTGATCCGCTCAAAGGGGTGATCTCGAAAGTGGGCGGCACGGTGAACAGCCTCGGCGGCAAAGTTACCGACGCAGGCAGCGGCAATGCCCTGACCAACACCCTCGGCGGCGCCCTGAGCAACACCGGCACGGCGGTCGGCAAAGCGGGCGGCCTGGTGTCCAATGGCACTGGCTCGGGTACTGGCGGCATCGGTGGCATCGGTGGCGGGCTGGGCGGCACCGGTCTGTTGCAAACTGTCGGTGGTGCGGTGGTCAACGTCGGCAGCGGTCTGAATGCCGGCAGCACCAGCGGCGTGGTCAGTGCCGGCGGCGTCACCGCTGGCGGGCTGGGCAACACGATTGCGTCGATCAACACCGTACTTGGCGGCTCGGGCACACCGATCACTGCAACCACGTCGCCGCTGGCCAGTGTCGGCGCCGCAGTCGGTGCGGGCCTCAATCCGGTCACCAGCGCGGTCACCACTGTCACTCAACAGGTCGGCGCCGCTACCGGTCTCGGCACTCCGGTCGCTGGTCTTACAAATCAGGTGGGCGCCGCCGTCGGTAATCTCGGCGGAGCGATTGCCGCCACCAACAATCCGGTCACCACTGCTGTCGGCGGTCTGGTTACCAACGTCGGCGGCACCGTGGCAGCGGTCGGTGGCCTGGTCAACGGCGGCACTGCCACTGGCGGCACAACTGGCGGTCTGGGCGGGGTACTCGGCGGCCTGACCGGCGCGCTGGGCGGCAACAAACGCTAAATTGCACCTGGCCGATTCGACGGCCTTACCTACAGCGCCTACGCTTGGTTGAGGGCGGAAGATTCCCACGAGTCTTCCGCCTTTTTTCTACGGAAAAATCTGCCCTGTGCTGTGTTCTGACCATGGAGTGTCCTATGCGCGTACTGGCATCCCTGCTGTGCCTGAGCCTCAGTTCCGCTGCCCTCGCCGACACCTTGCCCAGCTTTCTCAACAGCAACGAAACCATCCGCAACCTCCCCGTACCCAACCTGCCCGCCGACGCCTATCGGCCGAGCGCAGCGCCGCTGCAAGTGCCGGACCCGGGTGCGACCGCCGCACAGCCATTGCTGATGGAAACCAAGGTCAACCTCAAGACCGTGCAGATCGAAGGCGGTACGATCTACCCGCTCAACGAACTCGCGGAAATCTACAAGCCCCTGATCGGCCGCCAGGCCAGCCTTGCCGAACTGATCGAAGCCACGCGCAACATCACCCGCCGCTATCAGCAGGATGGCTATCTGTTGTCCTACGCGTTCCTGCCGCAACAGAACTTCGATGACGGCGTGGCCCGCGTGGTGCTGGTCGAGGGCTACGTGCGCGATATCCAGATGCAGGGCGACATCGGCCGGGTCAAAAGTCTGCTCGACAAACTCGCCGCGAAAATCCAGGCCGAACGCCCGCTGACGCGCAAGACCTTCGAGCGTTACACCACGCTGATGAGCCGCATTCCCGGCGTCACCATTCAAGCGCAAGTGCCACCGCCGGGCACCACCGATGGCGCGACCACTCTGGTTGCCCAGGCCAGTCGCAAACCGTTCACCAGCACCCTGAGCACCACCGAAGACAACCGTAACGGCCCGCAGGCGTTGCTCGGTGTCAGCAGCAATTCGCAGACGTCGATGGGCGAACAGTTGAGCCTCAGCGGCCTGTTTCCACCGGGCGACGATAAAGAGCATTACTACCGTCTCGACTACAGCCAGTTCCTCGATACCGAGGGCACGCAGCTCAACGTCTCGGCCTCGCGTTACCGCGCCGACCCGGACACCGAAGTGCTGGTGGGCGGTGGCGGACGCCTGAGTACCCACCGCGAGAACGATCGCTACTCGATCGGCTTCAGCACGCCCCTGATCGCCTCCGCCAACGAACTGCTGACCGCCGGCTCGCGCTTGTATGCGGTCGACGACAAGACGCGCTACGACGGCATCAACTTTCCCTTCAGCACCGAACTGCGCACCGACGTCCGCGCCCTGGCTTTCGAAGGCGACTGGCGCAAGGCCGACGCCCGCCAACTGCGCATCCTCAGTGCCGGTGTCTACCAGGGCTTCGACAGCCTCGGCGCACACACCAACTATGACGACATCGACCTGGATTTCTTCCGCGTCAGACTGTCCGGCGTGCAGAGCGACAAGTTCCTCGACAACTGGCAAGGCGTGCTCTCGGCGGCGCTGTACTGGAGCGACGACACCTTGCCCGACAGCGAACGCGCCGTGTTCGGCGGGCAGAACTTCGGCCGTGGCTACCCCGACGACCAGGCCTCAGGCGACAAGGGTTGGGGCGTGGCTTACGAGGTCAACTACAGCTTCAACCGCGAGGGCAACTGGGTGCGCATCCTGCAACCCTACGTCGTCGTCGACCGCTCGCGCAGCTGGTTCAACCAACTGCCGGTGCAGGCCAACAACCTGTCATCGACCGCCGTCGGGCTGCGCTTTGGTGATGCCAAGTATTACAACGTGGCGCTGGAAGTGGCGAAGGCGATGTCCGATGAAGCGCTGGATACGTTGAATCGCAAGCCGCGGTACAGCATCAGTTTCAGTTATCAGTTGTGATGGCCGAGCGGTGTGTCAGTCAGGATTTTTTTGACTGACGCACCGCCTTCGCGAGCAGGCTCGCTCCCACAGATTCGGCGGTGTTCATGGTTGCTGAGTACAACCGCCGTCCCTGTGTGAACGAGCCTGCTCGCGAAAGCGTTCGGCTATTCAACCGATTTATCGCAGCGCTTAAACCAGCCGTTTAAACACACGCCCCGTTACCTCGCAACAGCCCACAAATCCTTGCGCCGTTGCCTACGGCTACGCCAGAATCCGCCGGCTTGTGCGCCTGGGGCGCGGGTTCTATCGTTTGCCTGCCACTGCTCATCAGTGGTCGGGTTTAGTCGCCCGCTTGTCCACGACGCACAGGTTCCTGTCACCCAGGTATTGCATACCTGCACTTGATGGTGGCTGTGCGCAGGGCGCCTCCGGGCGCGCCGATTTCGTGGCTCATCGGTCGACTAACCTGCGTGCAGCTGCCTCCCTTATCGTTTAGCAGCGAGAGGTTGCGGCCCTTACTCCACAAGGAGACTGAGCCCGTGAAAAAGATAACGCCCGACCCACCCCTTGCCGATCCGACTTTCGCCGACCCGCTCGTCGAAGCGCAAAAACTCAAGGAAGCCGCCGACCGCGCCATCGATTACTACCTCAACCCCCGCCTCATCAAAGACCCCGCCGCACCGCGCAAACCCAGCACCCTGTTCATCGTCGACCCGGCCGCGGACAACGAAACCCTGCTGGTGCATGCCTGCGAATCACTGGCCTCGGCGAGCATCATGGCCAGCGACCTCGCCGGATTTATCGATGGACCGCAGCGCAACTCCCTGTTGGGAATACAGCAGGTGATCATGCTGGGCGAACTGGCGGTCAACCGCGTACTGGACAGGCTTGTGCCGGAGTGACAAGAGCAAGAGGTTGATTGCGCAGGTGGTGAGTCAGGCAGAGCGTTGTTGGCTGACTGGCCGCCTTCGCTGGCAAGCCAGCTCCCACAGGATTGATGTACATCAGGAAGAAATTGGTTGGCTGGCAGGGCGCTATCGCGAGCAGGCTCGCTCCCACAGTTTGAATCGAGTACATCTGCGAGAAACAGGTCGGCTGTCAGGCCGCCTTCGCTGGCAAGCCAGCTCCCACAGTTTGATCGGGTGCGTTCAGTGAGAAACAGGTCGGCTGTCAGGCCGCCTTCGCTGGCAAGCCAGCTCCCACAGTTTGATCGGGTGCGTTCAGTGAGAAACAGGTCGGCTGTCAGGCCGCCTTCGCGAGCAGGCTCGCTCCCACAGTTTGAATCGAGTACATCAGCGAGAAACAGGTTGGCTGGCAGGGCGCTATCGCGAGCAGGCTCGCTCCCACAGTTTGAATCGAGTACATCAGCGAGAAACAGGTCGGCTGGCAGGCCGCCTTCGCGAGCAGGCTCGCTCCCACAAAAGCAAAAGCAAAAGCAAGGCAGCGCAGCTGCCCGCGGCGAAGCCGCCCCACTCAACAATGAGCGCAAGCTCGAGTGCTCTTGATCTTGATCCACCGTCGACGTCGGAAGGCTGAGCGGAGGGATTGATCCGGGCGTGGGAGCGCAGCGACCGTCTGGCGCAGCCAGACACAGCGGAAGGAGGTGCAGCGAAGCAAACCGTAGCCGCTGCGCCCGGATCAGTCACGGAGCGAAGGAACCCGAGCCTGCGAGGGCCGAACGTAGGAGCAAGCCTTTTCGGTTACCTTTTTGGCGTTTGAAAAAGGTGACTCGCCGTAAGGGCGAAACCGCCAGCCGCCACACCCGCAGCAACGGATATTCACCCCCCCCCCAAGAACACGGTCGGCCCAAAGGCCGCCGAGTTCACCCAGCCCCAACCCGAGGCTTGGGAAACAAATTATCGAGAGTCTCCAACAACCTCACGTGATAAATCGGCTTGCGAAACAGATCCAGCACCTGCAACCGCAACATATCGCTGACATCCTCCATATCCGCATGCCCCGACATCACAATCACCGGCAAATGCGCCCGCGACGTATGCTCACGCAACCGCCTGATCAACGACATGCCCGACTCCTCCGGCATACGCAGATCAGTAATCACCAGAGCAATATCCGGATGCCGGGTCAGATGATGCAGCGCGAGCTTCACCGACGTCGCGGTATGACAGACAAACCCCTCCCCCTCCAGCAACTCCGCCAATTCCAGCAACGCGTCTTCTTCATCATCAACCAGAAGCAGCTGTTGGCGGGACGACGAAGACGCGTTCATAGGCAATACCTGAATACTGAAAGGTAAATCCAGTGTAGTGCGATATCAGCCAGGTGCAGTATTCACAAGATCAAGGCGTTGGCCGAGTCACAGCCGTACCATCGAGCGAGGTCAGAATATTGTTGAAGATCGCCAAGACCCTGTCTCCAAGCGGAGTGACGAACGCCACAACCACCACAGCCACCATCGCCACCACAATCGCATATTCGATCGCCGAAGCACCCTCTTCACTGCGGGCAAACGCGCGAGCCTTGGCGATCACATAATCAAAAGTCATACGAAACATAGGTCCACTCCTTCGCGCCTCTGGCGCCGACATCACCACCGCGGCAAGGTTCCACCGTGCCACCTGAGCATTGTCAACAAACCCCCGCCCAACAACTGTAAGAACGCATTAATCACAAAGCATTAATCCCATCGTTTTTCCGCCGTTTCCGGCTGTTAACTGGCCAGATTCATACTTTGGTACGGTTATTTCGCCTGTCATTAATGGCGCTTTTGCTTGGATCAGCTAGCTTGGAAATAGCGAAATAGTTGCATGTTCATAGCTGCCGAAGCAGTCCGCCTTTCGCAAGCAAATGCAATCGGTTGTGCAGCAGGAAAGGGAGAGCCGTCATGAACAGTCGCGTCACCATGGGCCTAGCCGCGTTGCTGTTGCTCGGCGCGGTTTTTGTCGGTTACTGGGGGCTGGTGCTCAGTCGTCAGCCGGCCCCGGTCGCCGAGGCGCCCGTCGCCCCAGCGGTCAGCATTGAACAGACTGTCGCGATTGCCGAAGACCAGACCCGCCAACCGGTAGTAGTGCTGCTCCATGATGTAGCGCCGTTCACGCCGTTGACCGCCGCCGATGTGACCGTGGAAAAACTGCGCAGCGCGCCGGCCGGCAGCCTGACCAGCATTGAACAAGCAGTCGGCCGCACGCCTTGGCGCCACCTCAGCGCCGGCACCTGGCTGAATGACGAAAGCTTCCAGGCTGGCGGTGCGCTGGCGCGGATGATTCGCCGCGACGAGCGCGCACTGACCGTGGCCGTCGATGAAGTGATCGGTGCCGCCGGGCAGTTGCTGCCGGGCGATTACGTTGACGTGCTGCTGTATCTGCGCGAGGACGCGAGCAATCTGCAGCAGTCGGCGCAGATCGCCGTTCCGGCCCTGCGCGTGCTCGGGATCGGTGATCAGTACGGCCTGACCAACGACGGCCAACCGGCATCGCCGAGCCTCAGCGCCGAAGAAAAACTCAAACAGGACCAGCGCCGCATCGCCGCACGCACCGTGGTGCTGGCGGTGCCGGAACAACTGCTCAGCCGCCTGATGCTTGCCACTCAAGTCGGCACCTTGCGCCTCGCGGTGCGCAGCAGCGAAGAACAGCGGCTGGCCAAATATTGGGCCGGCGAAGCGCAATCGCCCGCGCACCTGGATCGCGCCAACAGCCAGCTTTTTCAGTTCACTCAACTCGCCCTGGGCAGCGCGCAAAGAGCACCTGCCACCGCCAGTGCCGGCGCGGCGCCCAGGCCTGCGGTGGAAATCATTCGCGGCAACCAGATCAGCCAACAAACCCCATGACTGCGCAAGGATTCACGTGCATGCAGAGTCGACTCAGACCGACATTGAAACCGGCGCTCCGGGCCTTGCTGTTGTTGGGATTGACGATGGATACCGCCCTCGCGGCGGTGGGCAATTGCTCGGCACTGCCGCGCCTGCCCTCGGTGATCGAGATCGGTGAAGGCTTCCAGCAAGACATGCAGTCACCGGTGGCAATCACTCGGCTGGCAGTGGGCGATCCGAAAATTGCCGACGTGCATGCCAATGGCGGTTCGTCCTTTTTGCTCACGGGCGTCGGCCCCGGCGCGACCAGCCTGATGGTCTGGACCGCCTGCTCGGCGCAGCCGCAGCAAGCCATGGTCTTCGTCCAGGGCGCGGCGACCACGGCGCTGACCAGCAGCGTGCCGTCCGACGATCCGACCCTGCCATCGCAGGTGCAGACCGACATCCGCTTCGTCGAAGTCAGCCGCACCAAACTCAAGGAAGCCACGGCGTCGCTGATCGGCACGCGCGGCAATTTCCTGTTCGGTTCGCCCGGCACGCTGCCACCGATTGACGGCGTGCCGCAGCCGCGCCTGCCGGTGGATAACTCGCTGTTCAATTTCTCCTGGGTCGGCGGCAAGACCATGGCGATCATCAACGCCCTGGAAACCAGCGGCTTCGCCTACACCCTGGCGCGGCCGAGTCTGGTGGCGTTGAACGGGCAGAGTGCGAGCTTCCTGGCCGGCGGGGAAATCCCGATTCCGGTGCCCAGTTCCGGCAGCGACAGCGTGTCGATCGAGTACAAGGAATTCGGCATCCGCCTGACCCTGACGCCAACCATCATCGGCCGCGACCGCATCGCGCTGAAGGTCGCCCCGGAGGTCAGCGAACTTGATTTTGCCAACGCGGTGAACATCGCCGGCACCACCGTTCCGGCGCTGACCATCCGCCGCACCGATACCAGCGTATCGCTGGGCGATGGCGAAAGTTTCGTCATCAGCGGTTTGATCAGCACCACCAACAGTTCGCAGGTGAACAAGTTTCCCGGCCTGGGCGACATTCCCATCCTCGGCGCGTTTTTCAAGGGTTCGCAGATCAAACGCGAAGAGCGCGAACTGCTGATGATCGTCACCCCGCATCTGGTCCAGCCATTGGCGGCGGATGCGCGCCTGCCGTCGTTGCCGGGGGAGAAACTGCGCAATTACGACCCGAACTTCTATCGCATGTTCTTCCTTGAGAACGGCAACTTCGACAAGCGCAGCGGGTTGTCGCAATGAACCAGAATCTCAGTCAGACCTTCCTCGCCATCACCCGCAACAGCACCGATCTGGAATGGCTGCAAAGCGCCCTCGCGCCACTCGGCCAGGTGATCAGCGCCGGTGCCGGCAGCCTCGATGAATTGCTCGCGCTGGTTGATGTAACGTTCGCCAATCTGGTCTTCGTCGGTCTCGACCGCGAGCATGTCGTGGCGCAAAGTGCGTTGATCGAAGGTGCGCTGGAAGCCAAGCCGATGCTGGCGATCGTTGCTCTCGGCGACGGTATGGACAATCAGCTTGTGCTGAATGCGATGCGCGCCGGTGCGCGGGATTTTGTCGCCTATGGCTCACGCTCCAGCGAAGTCGCCGGGCTGGTGCGGCGCCTGGGCAAACGCCTGCCCGCCGTCACTCCCAACACGCAGCTGGGCGGGCTTACCGTGATGTACGGCGTGCAGAGCAGTTCCGACGGTGCCTTGCTCGCCAATCACATGGCCATGGTGGTGCAGAAGAGCGGCCAGCAAACCTTGCTGCTCGATCTCGGCCTGCCCCGTGGCGACAGCCTCGCGTTGTTGGGGCTGGAGAGCTCGTTTCACTTCGGCGATGCCCTGCGTCATTTGCGCCGGCTCGACGCGACGCTGATCGACAGCGCTTTCACCAGCGCCGACCACGGCCTGCGCATTCTTGCCTATGCCAACACTGACGAACCGCTGGAAACCACCAGCGCCGCCGAGCTGTACATGCTCCTCAGCGCCCTGCGCCAGCACTTTCAGCACATTGTCGTGAACCTCACCGGGCAGGCCGACAGTGAGGCGTTGCGCACCTTCGTCAGCCATTGCGACAAACTGCTCTGGTACACCGACCAGAACGTCCTCAACTGCCGACGCAACCTCGCCGTGCTCAACCAGTGGCGCGAGAAAGGCATGAAGCTCGAGCACGGGCGCTTGCTGATCGATCGCTACCTGAACAACGTCGCGCCGGATGCCGAGACCCTGGGCAAGACTTTCAATCTGGAAGTCATCGCCGTGCTGGCGTTCAGTCCCGACGTGCGCCTGAACGCGAAAAATCAGGGCGTCAGCCTTTTCGAACTGGCGCCCCGGGAAAAACTCACCCAGAGCCTGCGCGCCCTCGGCGAACGTCTGGCCAAGCGTTCCGAAGGCCTGAGCAAACCGAAAGTCACCTGGTTCGACCGTCTGCGAGGCCACTCATGAGCGCAGAAAAACTCTTTGGCGCGACGCCACGCGGAGCGATCGGCAACAGCGATCACGAAGGCCTGAAACTGGTGCTGCACCGCTACATCATCGACGCCATCGAGGAGTCGGGGAAAAACCTGCTGGAAGGTTCACGCCAGCAACTGGCGCAGTTCGTTACCGACAAGGTCGCCGAATACATCGCGCGTTTGCACCTGGCGATCTCGCGCTACGAGATGGAGCGCCTGGGCGAGGAAATCGTCGACGAACTCACCGGATTCGGCCCACTGGAAGTCCTGCTGCGCGACCCGTCGGTGACGGAGATTCTGGTCAACGGCCCGCACCGGGTGTTCATCGAGCGCGACGGCGTACTGCATCAGAGCGATCTGCGGTTTATCGATGCGCATCACGTCGAGCGGGTCATGCAGCGCATTCTTGCGCCGCTCGGGCGCCGCCTCGATGAGTCCTCGCCGATGGTCGATGCGCGCCTGCCCGATGGCAGCCGGGTCAACGCGATCATCCCGCCGATTGCCCTCGACGGCCCGTGCCTGTCGATCCGCAAGTTCCGCAAGGACATGCTCAAGAGCACCGACCTGATGGCGATGCAGACCATCGATCTGGCGATTTTCGAATTTCTGCAGAACGCCGTGGGCAGGCGCTGCAACATACTGATCAGTGGCGGCACCGGCACCGGCAAGACCACGCTGCTGAACATCCTCAGCCAGTTGATCAACCCGCACGAACGGCTGGTGACCATCGAAGACGTCGCCGAACTGCAACTCGGCCATCCGCATGTGGTGCGTCTGGAAACCCGTCCGCCCAACGCTGAGGGGCATGGCGAGGTCAAGGCCAGCGACCTGATTCGCAACGCCCTGCGCATGCGTCCCGACCGGATCATTCTCGGCGAGATCCGTGGCGTCGAAGTGGTCGACGTGCTCACCGCGATGAACACCGGCCACGACGGTTCGATGAGCACCGTGCACGCCAACAACGCCCAGGATGCGTTGCTGCGTCTGGAGACGCTGGTCGGCCTGACCGGACGCTCGATTGCCGAACGCACCTTGCGCCAGATGATCTGCGCCGCCCTCGACGTGATCATTCAACTGACACGCATGCCCGATGGCCGGCGCTGCGTCAGTGAAGTGGTGGAAGTGGTCGGCATTCGCGAGGACGTCTACGTCACCAACACCCTGTTCCGCCTCGACCGCCGCACGGGGTTCGGCTTTGTGCGCGAAGCGGTCAACCCGGCCGGCGACAAGCTGCGCCACGACGCTCACCTGGGCTGACGGCGAGGAGCACGCAGATGCTGGGACCGATCATTCTCATCGCCATTTGCCTGATGCTGCTGGGGCTGTCGATCTATCTGTTCCTGCAAGGGCTGCGCAAGACCGCGAAGGAAAAAGTCCTCAATCGACTCGCCGCCGGACAACCGCAGCTGGCCGTCGAGCAGGCCAGGTGGGTGGGAGTGGAACGGATGTTTTTACGTGCCGGCCTCGGTCGGCCGAGCGAGCGTTTCGGCCTGTGGCTGAGCCTGTGGGCGGCGGCGATGGGCCTGGGATTTTTACTCGGGAGCTGGGTTGGTTTGCTGATCATGTTGCTCGTCCCGCCCGTGGCGTTGCGGTTGTACATCGCCATTCGCTACCGGCAACGGATCCGTCGCATGATCGAACAACTGCCGCAACTGCTTGACCACACCGTGCGCAGCCTCAAGTCCGGGCGCACCCTCAGCGATGCAGTCCTGGGCGCCATCGAAGCCAGTGAAGCCCCTTTGAAAGCGGCCATGGGCCGGGTACAGCGCAACGTGCAACTGGGGGTGAACTTGCCTGACGCCGTCAGCGATTTTGCCGAACTCTACGAGCAGGACGAACTGCGTATGTTCGCCCTCGGCCTGAAGGTCAACCACCGCTACGGCGGCAACGCCAGTGAGCTGCTGGAGAACCTGATCAAACTGATCCGCGAGCGCGACCAGGGCGCGCGGCAGTTGCGCGCGCTGACCGGGGAAACTCGCATGACTGCTTGGGTTTTGGGTTTGCTGCCGCTGATTCTGGTGAGCTATTTCATGCTGACCAACCCCGGCTACATGCTCGGCATGTGGCACGACGAAAGCGGCCAGACCATGCTGCTCAGCGCCGCCGTGTTGCAGGTGTTGGGCAGTCTGGCGCTGTGGCGCATGTTGCGGAGCGTTTGAGATGGTCTGGCTCGCGGCGTTGCTGTTGCTCCTCGGTTCGCTGTTATTGCTGGGCAATCAGCTGCTCACCGAGCGCCGCCGCGTGCGACAGGTGCATCAGCGCTTGCACGGTCAATTGGTCCGGGAGAACCGTTTCGGCCACTGGCTGCGCGCGCTGGGCAACAGCCGTTTCGGCCGGGGCTCGGTGAGCATCGACAGCGAAACCCAGACCCTGCTCGGCCGCCTCGGCTGGCGCCGCGCCAACGAACGCGCGCTCTTCGCCGCCTGCCAGATCGGCACGCCGCTGCTCGCTCTGGGGCTGGCGATCTTTTTGCAGGAAGTGTTTTTTCCGCAGACCAGCCACCGCTGGATGGCGCCGATGTTCGCTGCGGGCGGCGGCTATCTACTGCCCAAACGCCTGCTCGCCTACGCCGCCGCCCGCCGACAGAAAACCATCGCCGTGGAAATTTCCACGTTCATACCGCTGCTGCGCATCCTCTTCGAATCCGGCATGGCCGTGGAACAAGCGCTGCGCGTGCTCAGCGTCGAAGCGCAGAAACTGCTGCCGGAGCTGACCAGCGAACTGCGCCTGATCCTCAGCCGCGTCGACTCGGGTCTGGAGCTGGGGCAGGAGCTGAACAAGACGGCGGTGATGCTCGCGGTGGACGAATTCACCGACACCTGCGTGATCCTCCAGCAACTGATCCACCAGGGCGGCGGCGCGATGAAATCACTGCTGGCGCTCAAGCAATTACTCGATGACCGACGCCTGACCCGGCTGCAGGAATACATCTCGAAAATGTCCGCGAAGATGTCGGTGGTCATGATGCTGTTTCTGTTTCCGGCCCTGCTGATCGTACTGGCCGGCCCGGGCTTCACCGCCATTGCCCGCGCCTTCGCAAACTGACCTTGGCTCATGGAGAGCGTTTGATGAAAGTACTGATAGTCATGGCAAGTCTGTTGCTGCTCAGCGGCTGCGCCACGGACGGCCAGGCGCCGTGGACCTCGCTGCTGTCGCCGTCCAGCTGCAGCAAACTGACCTCGGAGCAGGAACTGTCGCTGAACCTCGCCGATGACCTGGCCAGCGACGGCAAGCTCCACGCCAGCCTCGCCAACCTGCAAAGCCTGCCGGACAACCTCAGCGAAGTGCGCCTGCGCAAAGCCAAGGTCTATCGCCTGCTCGGCCGCAGCGAAGCCGAGCCGCTTTACCGCAGCCTGCTCGGCGGCTGCCTCACCGCCCAGGCCGAACATGGCCTGGGCCAGGTCTACGCCGCCCGTGGCGACAACGGCCAGGCCCAGGCCCACCTGCAACGCGCCGCGCGCCTGGCGCCCACCGACGAAAAAATCCGCAATGATCTCGGCGTGGTCTACCTCAACCAACTGCGCCTCAACGAAGCGAAATTCGAATTCCTCACCGCCATCGAGCTGAGCCAGAACAATCAACTGGCGACGCTGAACATGGTCACCCTGCTGCTCTACCAGAACGACTGGCCGCAAGCTGCGGAAATCGTCAGCCGCTCGAAACTGACCCCGGAACAATTCACCGAAGCGCAGCAACGCGCGGAAAAGCTCAAAGCTCCGACCAACACCAAAGCCACACCCGGCGACCGCGTCGCCGCCTTCATCGACCCGCTACCGCCGACGCTCGAATAGGAGACAGCCATGACCATCCGCAAAGGCCTGTGCTACCTGACCCTGCTCACCCTGCCCCTCAGCGCCCACGCCATCGACACCGGCCCGGCCTCGGCGCAACAACAGGAAACCGAAGGCTGGCTGGTCCTGCAAAGCCGCAACAAAGCCGCCTCGCCCAAACCGCAAAGCGCCACCGCCACCGAACGCGAACTGGCGATGCAGCGCTGGCTGAAGAAATACCAGTACGAGATTCCGGATTTTTACGATCCGGATGCGGGCGGGAAGATCGAGAGCAAGAATTAGTTTGTTGGTGCGCTTAAAGGCCCCTTCGCGAGCAAGCTCGCTCCCACAGTCGACCGCGTGCTTTCGGTGGGAGCGAGCCTGCTCGCGAAGAACGATAACGCGGTTTCAGCTCTGCGGATCCACCCGATCCAGCGCTCGATTCACCGCCAGCTCGGCCAGCATGACAATCTGCTGAATCGCCAACGCCGTGCTGCGCTGAAACCCGCTCAACTCGCCAGCGAAATTACTCGCCATCGCACTCGCTGACGCCAGCGACTCACAGGCATGCGCCAACAGGCTTTCGGTATCGACATTGGGCACCACCATGAACAGCGTGCTGGGCGGGTGCGGTTTTGCAGGTTCGGGGCAGAGATAGAAATCGAGCGCGCGTTTTATCGCTTCGCGGTTTTTCATCAGATCGTCGGCGCGCATGGCGTCTTCGAGCGGGGTGGTGGGGGATGGGGGTGGGTCTGGGATCAGTTTGTCCATGAGAACTCCTACTTGGCTGTGACGCCCTCTTCTGTCGTTTCCACACGACAAAAGGTGGCAGCTGTACGCAGGGTGGAAAACCGATAAGTAGGCAACCGGCCAGACCAAAGTCTGCCCACGCACAGCCGCCGCGACACAGTTTGCAGACGAACGAACACGCCGACAACGATTACGGTAGCAATGCAAAGCAACTACTTGAATTTCAGGTTTCCACACCTGGCCGCTGAGTTGTCAGCGACAGCCAGAGACTAGTGACCCGACGTCCGACGGACAACCTGAAAACCTTGTGGGAAGGTTCTGGCAAATCAGACACAGATTTAAACAATAAAAATCAAAAGCACCCTCACCCTAGCCCTCTCCCAGAGGGAGAGGGGACCGACCGAGTTGTTTAGGTCAGGTATGCCGACCTGAGATACCGAGTCGAATGCAAATTATGAACAACCCGCAAATCGGCTCCCTCTCCCTCGGGAGAGGGCTGGGGTGAGGGGCGAATCCAGCGCAAAACGAAAGCCAGACACCGCATGCTTTTCACCACTCAAAACAATGAGCGCAAGCTCGAGTAGCTTTTGATCTTGATCTGGGAGCCCGTCGGCAGGCTGAGTGGAGGGATTGATCCGGGCGTGGGAGCGCAGCGACCGTCTGGCGCAGCCAGACACAGCGGAAGGAGGTGCAGCGAAGCAAACCGGAGCCGCTGCGCCAGGATCGATCCCGGAGCGAAGGAACCCCGAGCCCCAGCGAGGGGCCGAACGTCAGGGCACAGCCTTTTGGTTACTTTTTGGCGTTTGAAAAAGTGACTCGCCGTAAGGGCGAAACCGCCAGCCGCAACACCCGAAGAAACGGATATTCACCCCAACCACCCAAAGCATGGTCGGCCCAAAGGCCGCCAAGTCAATGCGCCGTAACCCGCTGCCGCCCCGCCGAACTACCAGGAGAAAGCGCCAAAGCCAACTGCGTCCGATTATGCATATGCGTCAACCGCAACACCTGCGACACATACAACTTCACTGTGTTCTCGGTAATCCCCAACTCACAGGCAATCTGATAATTGGTCTGCCCCTTGCCCACCAACCGCGCCACATCCAACTGCCGGGGCGACAACTGATTGAACACCGCCGGTATCTCCACAGACTCAGGCTCACCATCACTCACCACCGGCAGGGGCGAGCGCCGTACCTTGTCCAGATCCTGATAAAGGTCATCAATCGACTCGGACAAAAACTGCAACTTCTGATTCAAATGCCCCAGATGCAGATTCTTCTGCCGCTCCTGGAAAGCCAGTTCCTGGCGCTGCACACCCTCAAGCAACTCTGCCAGATCGATCGGCTTCTGATAGTAATCGGCAATCCCCGCACGCAACGCCTTGATCACATCCTGCTTGTCAGCGCGCCCGGTGAGCATGATCGCCTCGAACACCCGCTGCTTGCCGGCCAGCCGCTGCAACGCCTGGATCAACTCGATGCCGTCCATGTCCGGCATGTGCAAGTCACTCAGCACCAGACCGATGTCCGGGTCCGCCCTGAACAGCTCGATGGCTTCAAGACTCGAGTCGCACGGCACGCAACGGTAGCCACTGCTCTCGAGAAACTCACAGAGTTCTTCGACGATCAGCGGCTGATCATCGACCACGAGGATTTTTACCGAATTAGGCTTGTTCACGAACCACTCCATTTGCTCGGCCAACGCTGACGGTTCCTGCACTTTGGTGGCGTATTCGCCTGAATTGAAAGTAGACCCACTTTCCGACTATGTACATAGGACTAGTGGCACCCCGCGATCAGGTGATCCAGTACAGCGAAAGCACTACACCTACCCACACGAACGGCGCAAATGGCAGCTTTTTTGACTTGTCCGGGGCCAGATGACGCACATGCTCTCTAACTCCTTGAGCCATATGAGGCCAGACTTTTGGCGCGAGCAGCAGCCACAGCACGCTGGCCAAGCCCGCGCCGATAAACGCGCCAAGAACGAATATGCCGTTCGTCGCAAGACCCAGGGCTGTCATTAATTTCACATCGCCGGCGCCCATGCGGCCCAAGAAATAACCCGGCAGCGTCAGCAGCAGAGCGATCAGGCAGGCCCAGCCGCCCTGCCCCGCGTCGGCGCCCAGCCAAGTAGTGCCAGTCGCCAACAACCAGACCAACGCCAGCGCACCTACGCCCAAGGTCAACATGTTGGAAATTCGCCGCTGCCGGGCATCCTGCGCGGCGCAGATCGCCAGCCAGATCAGAACAAGGGAAATCTGCATCCGCTGAAAGCCGTCCGTTTTGCCTGATTGATTCTATGCTGATACTACGCAGTGACTGTCAGGGTAGACGCACGCATGAAAAACGGCTTTCGCAGGTCGCAAAAAGGTGCGGTGGCGATCGAATTCGCCTTGGTGTTCATCATCTTTTTCGCAGTGTTTTACGGGTTGGTCAGCTACGGCCTGCCCTTCGTGATGATGCAATCGTTCAACCAGGCCACCGCTGAGGCGGTGCGCCGCAGCGTTGCGGTCGACCCGACCACGCCGAACTATTCGACGGTGCTGGTCAACACCGCCAATGCTGCGCTGACCCAACAACTGCAATGGCTGCCCTCGGCCTTGAATCTGGTGGTCGGCACCGACACCAGTGCGGCGTACGACGCGGGGACTGGCACCCTGACCGTCAGCGTCAATTACCCGGTGAGCAAGCTCAACCAGATCATGCCGTTTCTGGTGCTGCCGGGTATTGGCACGGTGCCCAATCTGCCCACGCACCTGACCGCCCGCTCGAGCCTGCAATTTTGACCGCCGGCGATAAGTTTTTCGGGCGCTTGCTCATGCGCGCCCCCACCGCAGCTCACGACTTGCCGGACCATCTCGGCGCGCCGCCGATCGGCCTGCATTTTTATCTGGATGGCAACGGCGATGTGTTGCAGATCGCCGGCCCGCTGCGGCATTTGCTCGCCCAGCACAAACCTCAGGGTCAGCCGCTGCCGCTCAGCGCCTACCTGCTGCCGCACAGTCTGCTGACTATCGAAGGTCAGCCCAGAGACTGGCAGGGGCAACTCCTCGATCTCGACTTTTCCGGGCTCAATGATCAGCCCCTGCACCTGCGCGGCTGGGTGCAGCCGCTGGAGGATGGCTGGCGATTGCAGATGCTCGACATCGCCGACCTGTTGCTCGAACGTCAGCAAGCGCGCGATCGCGACGCCTGCCAGACCCTTGCCGCGCAGGTCAGCGATCGTCTGCGCACGTGCAGCCTGACGCGTCTGCCGACGGTGCTTGGCGAACAATTGCAGGCCATCGCCCAGCGCTGGCATATCCCCTGCCTCGCCGTGGCGTTACTGGATGAACAGGCCCAGGGCTGGCAGATTCATCAACAGTTTCGCGGCCACGATGCCCCGCAACTGTGGGAGGACGGCCAGCCGCTGGGCACGCCGCTGGACAGCCTCAACGGCAGCGCGCCGCAACGCCTCGCCGGCCCGCAGGGCCGCTATGAACATTCGCGATTGCAGGCCACGTTCGGCAACGCCAACGGTTTCGCCGTGCCCTACAGCAATGACCAGGGCGTGGTCGCCTGGCTGCTCTGTGGGTTTTATACGGTCGACAACGTGGCGCCATGGCTGACCGATCGTGACTGGCTGACCCTGGCCGGCGCGCTGGCCGGACCGCTGCTCAGCCGCTTGCGCGAGCAGCGCCATGTGCAATCGATGGAACGTCTTGATTCCCTGCAAAACCTGCTCGGCACCGGCTGGTGGGAAATCAGTGCCGAAGAGCAGATTGCACTGGCGCCGACGCTGGCCTCGGCCCTGAATCTCAGCGATCGCCTGCTGCCGGTAGAAGACTGGCTGTCGCTGTTTCATCCCGCCGATCGCGACGAGTTGCGCAGCCGTTTGCGCGCCCTGCAACTGCAAGGAGAAGCGCTGACCCTGAGCGTACGTCTGCACCGCGCGGAGGTCGGCGCAGCAGCGACGTGGTATCGGGTTCAGGGCCAGGTCAGCGGCACCGGTGAGCATCGGCGTCTGGTCGGGTTCATGCTCGACATCAGCGACATCCAGAATCAACAACAGCGCGCCGCTGCCGCCCATGCGCGGCTGGATAATCTGATTGCCAGTTCACCGGCGGTGATCTACGTGCAGCGCTATGCAGAAGGTGCACTGATCCCGGCGTTTTTCAGCGCCAGCCTGCAACCCTTGCTGGGCTGGACGCTGGAAGATTGCGATGCAGCAACACTGGCCGAGCGCGTGCATCCCGAAGACCGTGAACTGTATTTCCAGCGCAACCGCCAGTTGCTGCGCGAAGGTTCGGTGCGTGCGCGTTATCGCCTGCGCGACAGCCGTGGCGACTATCACTGGCTGCTCGATGAGGCAAAACTGCTGCGCAACGATCTCGGCCTGCCGGTCGAGGCGGTGGGCTTGTGGCTGGACGTCACCGACGCAACGCTTGCCGCCGAGCAGGTGCGGCAGAGCGAGGAGCGTTACCGGATTCTGGTCGAGGACTCGCCGGCGATGATCTGCCGTTATCGCCCTGACCTGACGCTGATCTTTGGCAACCGACCGTTGGCGACTTATATGGAATCCACCCCGGAACAACTGCCCGGGGTTGATCTGGGTGGCTGGATGTCCGAAGAACAGCGCGCAGCGTTCGTTCAGCGCTTGAGCCAACTGACGCCGCAACAGCCAGTGAGTACAGCGGAAATCAGCCTGCAATTGCCCGGACGCGAACACGCCTGGTGGGTCTGGTCGGATCGCGGCGTGTTCGATGAGCAGGGACAGTTGATCGAAGTGCAAGCGGTGGGCCGCGACAACACCGAGGTGCGCCGCTCGCAACAGCAACTCACCCAAAGCGCGAAAATGGCCACCCTCGGCGAAATGGCCACCGGCCTTGCCCACGAGATCAATCAACCGCTGAACGTCATGCGCATGGCCATCGTCAACGTGCTCAAGCGCCTCGGCAACGGTGATGTGCAGGTCGATTATCTGACCGACAAACTCAACCGCATCGACGCTCAGGTTCAACGCGCGGCTAAGGTGGTCGACCACATGCGCGTGTTCGGCCGGCGCTCGGAAATCGAACAACAGTTGTTCAACCCGGCCCAAGCCATCGAAGGCACCCTGTCGCTGCTGGCCGAAGGCATGCGCGGCAAAGGTGTCGATCTGCGCATCAGTGAGACCGGTTTCGAGGCGCAGGTGCGCGGCTACGTCGATCAGTTGGAGCAGGTGCTGATCAACCTGATGGTCAACGCCCGTGACGCCTTGCTCAGCAAACGCGACAACGACTCAGCGTTCAAACCGTGGATTTCGATCTACGCCGAGCGTGACGAGGAAAGCGTGCGGCTGTGGGTCGAGGACAATGGCGGCGGCATCGATCCGCGTTTGCTGGAGCGGATCTTCGAGCCGTTCTTCACCACCAAACCGATCGGCGTCGGCACCGGTCTGGGCCTGTCGGTGAGCTACGGCATCATCGCCAACATGGGCGGCCAGTTGAGCGTGCGCAACTCCACGGAGGGCGCACGGTTCTGCATCGAATTGCCGATTGCCACGGATGATCAGATCACCAGATAAGCCTTGCCGGCCTGCCCGCAGGTCATGTTGGCGCCCACCTCGGTGTTCATCAGATTGATGCCCAGGCCTTTGAGCAGATTGTTCAACAACGGGTCGAGCAAGGGACTGATCAAACCGGTGACCACTGGCAACAAGCGGTCGCTGACGTCGCTGATCAACGAAGCCACACCGGTGACGACAGCGCCCAGCGGGTTGCTGCCCACGGGTTTGTAGACGATCAGGTTGATGCCCGACAGGGTGTTCGCCAGGCTGCCGACGATGTTGCTGGTCGGCGCGGCCGGTAGCACGCTGGGCGGCAGTTTCAGATTGGCCGGGGTGGCGAAGGGTGTGGTGCTGGAGAACAGCAGATTCTGCGTGGTCTGCGCGACGCTGGTGTCGAGTTTGATGGCGATGCCGCCCGCGCCGTACTGCACGTGGGAGGCGGCATCGCAACTGCCGATGCCGAGAACCCTGTGGCAGGTGATGATGCCGAGATCGACCAGCGGCAGCGGCGCCACCGTTGGTTCGGCGACTGAAGAGAACGCCGCGACAGGATCGATCTTGCCGAGTTTGAGATCTGCCAGAGAGGTTGTTGTGGCGGCAGTCAGGCTTTTGCTGCCGCTGTCGTCGGTCGGGCAGCGGTAATCGGTGACATAGCTTTTCGCCCCGCCGGCATCCAGCGCGATGTCGATCTGCGGTGAGGGCAGCAGCTTCGGATCGAGCTGTTGGCAGCCGGCACCCAACAGGCAGAACACTGAATTGATTGTGTCCACCAGATTCAGGCTCAACAGCGCATTGAGCGTCGGCGTTAGCATACCGACCAGCCCTGATACCGCGTTCGTCAGCCCTACGACTCCCGTCAACACCGGCAGATTCACCGACAACAGCGTGCGCACCTGCGCAGTGCGCACATAAATCCGGTCCGGTCCCAACGGATCGGCCTTGGCCCGCGCCGGATCACCAATCGCCGAGAACTGCGGCGGTTCGATCACCTTCACCCGTACCGTGACACCGGCCAGCCCCAGCACGTTGACCGGCAAGGTCGCCGCCACCGCGCTCTTGCTGTTGGCCAGTTGCACCACGCCCTGCACCAGTTGCAGCAATTGCAGGTTGGCATCCAGCCCCGCCGCCGTGGTGCCGGTTTGCAGTTGCAGGATCTCGCCGAGTCTGACCGGCGCCGCATTGATGGCGGCGGCCTGCAACTGGCCCAGCGCGGTGACCACTTGCGCGGTCGCGCCGTTGAGTTGCACTACCGTCGCTGCGGCCTGAATCAACTGCGTCACCGTCGCTTGGGTATTGAGCAACTGCGTGTAATTGCCAGCACCGACGTTGAGGTCGATGGCCAGTTGATCGAGGTATTTGAGCAGGTTGATATCGGTGTGCAGCAAGCCGTCCCAGCCCACCGCCGTGAGGTTGACGTTGCCGCCGAGCAACCCGGAAAAGAGCGGATTGAGGATGTTCGACTGCGCTGTGTCGATGCTGGCGAGGGTGCTGCGAATATTCAGTTGGGCGACGGTCGGCTGCGGTTTGGCCGCGACTGCCGAAGCATTGAGCGTGGTATTGAGGCTGACCGGCGTGGCACTGAACAGCGCCTGCACACCGCCAGCAAAACTGCTGGTGACCGTACGACTGGCAGCGACTTTGACTGCGCTTGATTGCGTGGCATCGACAGTGAAACTGCGCATACCGCTGGCAGCGGTGGCCAGTGTGCCGCAGGTGGTCGCGAGCGTATTGGCGGCATCCACCACGTAGCCATTGCGCAGCGCACTTTGCCCGGCATAACTGGCGGCGCTCAGCCCGGGCAGGCAATTGCCGCCGCGACTGACCGCTTCGAGGGCGGCGGTATCGACGACCCGCTGCAATTTGCGCTGTTCCATGTACAAGCGACCGCTGTCGACCACCAGCAACATCATCACCAGCGCCAGACTCAGGGTGGCAGCCGCCATCAAGCCGATCGCCCCGCGTTGCCGGGCCGGGCCGTTGCCTTGAGATCCTGGCGACATGGCGCACTCCTTTGCCGGCGCAGTGCCGAGCGCTACCTCCGTTAATGAAAAAGAGTGTAGACGCGGTCGGTCGAGAGTGCTGGCGTCACGCCATTCCAGTCACCACCGCCACTGTGGGAGCGAGCCTGCTCGCGAAAGCGTCGTGCCAGAGGATTCAATGCTGAATGACACAC